>JAIFLC010000196.1 GCA_020049295.1 Bacteroidota bacterium | reverse complement strand
GACTAATCATTGCTCTTGCAATAGCTATTCGTTGCTTTTGTCCACCCGAAAGTTCGTTTGGCATATGTTCTGCCCAATCTTTTAATCCCATGCGATCAAGGTATTCCATTGCAAGTATATTCCTCTTTTTTCGACTTACTCCTTGATAATATAATGGAAGTGCAACATTCTCCATTGCATTTTTAAAGGAGATTAGGTTGAATGATTGGAAAACAAATCCTATCATGTTGTTACGATAATAGGCTGCTTTCTTCTCTGAAAGATTATTCATTTCAGTATCATGTAGTTTATACAATCCCAGATCATATGAATCTAGAATTCCTAATATATTTAAAAGCGTTGATTTTCCAGAGCCTGATGCGCCCATAATAGAAACTAATTCACCTTGTTCAATAACTAAATCAATACCTTTTAATACATGCAACTTGTTTGCACCTATTTCATAGGATTTGTGGATATTCGATAAATGGATCATCTAATTTACAAATTTTGAGTAACAAGTTTAGTCAAACCAAATCTTATGCCACAACTTGTTTGTCGTTTATATACAGATAAATACAAGCTGTAATTGAGAGTTTTTGTAAGTTAATTTTGCACGAAACTGAACAAAAAACGTTCGTAATCGGACGAATGGTGTATCGTATAATCACATTTAAATTGATTTACATTTGTCCTTAATTATTGATAAATTTATGAATTGAAACAAAGAATAATATATGGAGTGTTTTCAAAGCTTTTTTATACATAATAATATAACAAAACCATGCAATGAGTTTTGCGACGATTTTTATTCAACTGGGACATCCGTTTACGAGGTAATTCGTATCGAAAAAGGTGTTGCATTGTTTGCTGAAGATCATCTTGAAAGACTTTTTAACTCGGCAGCAATCTTAAATCTTAAAATCAACGAAAGTGAGGATGAAATTAAATCAAATATCAGAAACCTCATAAAAATCAACAATTCATTCGTTGGAAAAATAAAACTGATGGTGCATTTTAATCCTGAAAACAATAAACAACAAGACTTTTTGTTATATTTTAATCCTCATTATTTTCCCACAGATGAAGAATATAAAAGTGGTGTAAGAACAGGATTATGCAAAGCTATTCGCAACAATCCTAATGCAAAAATGTATAATACTGATGCACGACTGAAGGCAAATCATATTATTGCCGAAAAGAAGTTATTCGAGGTTATTCTAATGGATAACAACGGATTTATAACCGAAGGGAGTCGATCAAATCTATTATTTATTTCAGGAAATTCAGTATTGAGTGCACCCGAAACTGATATTTTACAAGGTATTGCCCGAAAAAATGTAAAACGCATTTGTAATAAAAATAATATCGAATTTATTGAGAGAAAAATTCAATTAAACGACATGAATAGGATGGATGCCATGTTTCTTACTGGCACATCTTTAAAAATATTACCTATTGCTGTTTTCGAAGAGTTGGTATTCTCGACCAATAATGAACTGTTAAGGCGATTAATGAGGCTATATGATCAAGCAATTTCCGAATATATAAGTAACCCTTAACCCAACCAATTAAGCAGATCTTTTGTTTCCGAAAATGGATTGGTTTTTCCGAATAAAAAATCATCTTCACGACCTGTTGCATTATAGCACATCATGGGATGCATCGATTCAATTTTATGCTTGATATTTAGATCAGAAACAATTTCTTTGGCATTATTTCCCCATAAAAACCAGGTTATATCGGTATAATTAGCTGAAATATATTGTAAGAGTTTTAATGTAAACGGTTTCCAAATTTTCTCGTGACTGTTTGACTTGCCAATTTCGCAGGTAAATGAAGTGTTGAGCAAAAGAACTCCTTGTTTTTCCCATTCAACGAATAACTGATCAGGGCTTTTTAATTGGAATGATTTTCCAATGTTGTTTTTAATCTCACTGTATTTTAAGTATTCATTTTGATAGGTAAAATAAATTGCTCGTACAATATTTTTTAATGAGATATTATTAAAGGTCTGATTCCATGATTTTAGCGTTCCAACT
Source organism: Bacteroidota bacterium (assembly GCA_020049295.1). Lineage (GTDB taxonomy): Bacteria > Bacteroidota > Bacteroidia > Bacteroidales > UBA12077 > UBA12077. The sequence continues at coordinate 6,008 of JAIFLC010000196.1, read as the reverse complement.
TCGAATGCTCTACCTGTTGCAACACCGGGTTGAGGATAAGGATCTTGCCCTAGGATTATTATCTTAACCTGGTTTAATGGGATCGAAAGGAAATGTAAAACTCTTGTTGATGGCGGAGTGTAGTTGGACGTTGTTAACTTTTTTTCAATTGAGTTAAGCATTTCAATTGTTTCCGGACATAGAAAGTCACTCCAACTTTTATCAATTTTATTAAGGGAATCTAATAAACTCAAATTATACATAGTGATATTAATTAATCATTGGCCCTTTAAACATTCTCCAAAAACCAAGGTCGCGTTTTGTCTGATAAAATTGCTCGTAGAGTTCTCTTAACTTTATTGGCGACCAGTTACCAATTGAATATTGACAATGGATCAACTCGTTGTTTTTGTAAATCAAAACTTTTGTAAAACAAAACTTTCCTTTAACTACAATATCAAATTCTGAAATTAAACCCCTGATTTGTTTATATAATGTACTTTTTCTTAGGATTATAATCGACACAGAATCTCCATCGATAATAAATTTGCCTAAATGGAAAACAGCATATTTAAGTAATAAAACATCACGAATGGATAAAAACATTGCAATTCCAAAAATTATAATGGTTTCGAACCATGAGTAGGGAGGGATAATCAGAAATAACAGAGTAATAAAATCAGGAATGTAAAGCAATAAATTGCGTTTTACAAATAGTAGAATCCTTCCAAGATAGTCCTGATCGTTTATTGATGAGAAATAGTGATAATGCATGAAAAGCAAATTTTCAGATTAAATGGCGAGTAAAGATGAGAAAAATTTATAAAAATACTATTCTATATTACTTACAAATTTTTGCTTTTTAGCAATTCGGATAACCTCTTCTTCGTCACCAGCATTAAGTTTTAACAGAATATTTGCAAGGTAAGTATCTATGGTGCTTTGTTGTACGCTAAGCTTAGTAGCAATATCCTTTCTTTTCATATTGTTTGCATAATACTCTACTATTTGCATTTCTTTTGATGTAAGCGAATCGAGCATGCTGGTTTGTGAATCAGAACCATTTGTTCCATTTAATCCAAATTTGGATTTAAATTGATGACAATAGAAATAATTACCTTGTGAAACCTGTCTGGTTGCTTCTACTAATTCGCTAATGCGTGAGTTTTTCGAAACAAATCCTCGGGCACCATTTTTGGTGAGTTGCTCAACAAACCAGTTTTCCATGTACATAGTAAACACAATAACCTTAATATCAGGATATTCGGTTTTTAATTTTTCCGATAACTCAATACCATCCATGCCGGGCATTGAAATATCCGTAATAACAATATCCGTATTTTTTTCTTCGAGAATCTTTAATACTTCAAGTCCGTTTTTAGCTGTTCCAATTACTTCAATATCTTCTTTTGATTTAAACAGGGTTATTAAACCAAATAATGAAACATCATGATCTTCGGCAATAATAATTCGTATTTTTTTATCTGCTTTCTTATCGGTAAAGCTTGAATTAAGTGGGATTGTAAAGTTAATAAGCGTCCCTTTACCCTTGCTGCCATCTGTTTCGTATTTCCCTTTCAATAATAACATTCGCGATATTATTGCATTTAGTTTATCGCTTTTTTGATTCAGAATATCGAGATACTCTTTTTCAATGTCTATCAAACAATTGATATAATTTAGATGGCGTGTAAGCGAAATACTAATGGTTGTATTTTTAATAAAATCACAAATATGATTTAATGTATCATCGAATAACTTATATAAATGATTTTGCAGATCTGTATTTATCTCAAACCATTCATCGTTAGGATACAGGTTGATTTTAACCTTATTTGCTGTAAAATTCTCAGTTAAATGATTAAAAAAGTCATGAATTTGAATACCACGAGTATTTTCGCGAGTGATTTTTTCTGAAATAGTTTTTAATTGAATGTATGTATCATCAATCTGCTCGATTACATTTTCGTATTCATTATCACTGCTTCCTTTAATGTTTTGAATTTTCTTTTTTAAACCTTCGATCTTGTTACCTAATTTATCTTCCAGTTCATTAATAACTTTATGCTGTTCAGCTTCGCTCTCAACAAACTTATTAATTCTCCTTTTTTGTTTCCAATTAATGATAAATTTCATTACAGCATAAATGATTGAAGATATTAGTATATAAAAAAGCAAATAGAAAAGGTAATTTCTTAAGTAGGATTTGTTTGCAAAAATATCAATTAAATACCATTGATTTTCAATCTGAAAGCTTAATTGAACATTGTTGCCTGAAGCATAGTTTAAACTAAAAATATGTACGGTTTTACCCGGTGTATTCAGTTTTAATTTTTCATTAAACTTATCAATGTAAATGAGTATGTCTGAACTTGATTTAAATACAAAATCACATTTATTATTCTTATTTATATCCTCAAGAGCAATAAAATAATATTCATTATTACCAAGGTTAATAGTTTCCTTGATTTTAAAATTAGTATCGTAAATAATAATGGATTTTCCTGTAAATAATTGAAGCGTTGGTTTATCATCTTTCTTAGGAATAAAAGAGTAAGTAAAAAGGGTATCCAAATCTCTTTCATTATTTTTCCTGCCATAAAAATCAAACAAGATCAGTTTATTGAATAGCCTTTGAGCGTTTTTTCCCGAATGTATTACAGCAATTTGATAATCTTTCTGTGTTTTTAACAAGGTGAGTTTTACTTCAGATATTTTACCAATCAAATAAACAGGATTGAAAAGATAGTTTAAATTGTGATCTAATACAACTAATCCTGCTTTGAGAGCATCTCCATTATTGTTAACTGTTTTATTCGATAAATATATTTCAGGATTTCCATCATTATTGCCATCTGCAATAAAGTAATCTGTAACAAAAAGTTTTAAATCAACCGAATGAATTATAGCTTTATTTTCAATATCAAAAGCGATTACCTTACTATAACTCTGATTTGTTTCAGACCTGATTATAATTATTAGTTCTTTCTTCTGATCTCCATTTATATCAATAATTTCTAATGGCAAAATAGTAAAACTATCTGGCAATTGATTAATAATCTGTCTTTTAATAACGAATTCTTTTGGAAAATTGTAGTTAATTGCATATAAAAATAAAGAATCGTTCTTATGATTCAGAATAAATATTTCATTTGCTTTATCATTATTGTAATCGGAAAATAGCAGCGGCAAATTCTTTATTGGTTGATCATCAAATGCGAAAAGAGATATAAAACTTCCTTGATTATCGTACAAATAAAGGGTTGGGGTATTTAAACCCTCATTTTCATAGTAGTTTATCTTCTCACTTTTACCATCAGAGTTTAAATCAGCAAAATAAACGCTTCCATTATTATTAATGATTGATGTCTCTTCAATTGCAAGTTTATAATGAGGCAAGAGCTTTAAAAAAACAAATATGGCAATAGTGCTTACTATAAACCCCAAAACCAACGGATGAATTAAAACTGACCTCCACTTAATGCTCACAACTTCCTGTTTTAAAACTGATAAGATATTGTTCCTTTTTTAAAGGATAATAAAATTAATACTTTTTTCTTATTTACAAATATTATTCTATTCTTATTTATACTAAAATAAAGAAAAGATAATAACCTCAAAATGAATATAAATAAATAACCTGCCAGATTGATTTCTGACAGGTTATTCTTTTTAATTAGGAAAACGTTTTATTAAAAAACAAAATATTTCTTTTTAAACCAAAATGCTACATTTACTAAGCCAATCATTACAGGTACTTCAACTAATGGACCAATAACAGCTGCAAATGCTTCGCCCGAATTCATACCGAAAATTGCAATTGCTACAGCAATTGCCAACTCAAAGTTATTGCTTGCAGCAGTAAACGATAGGGTAGTAGATTGTTCGTAATTTGCTCCTGCTTTTTTACTCATGAAAAACGAAAGAAAAAACATTACTATAAAATAAATGAGCAAAGGAATAGCGATAAGAATTACATCTAATGGGATTTTTACAATGTACTCGCCTTTTAACGAGAACATTACAATGATTGTAAATAGCAATGCAATTAGAGTAATCGGGCTTATTTTAGGAATAAATTTAGTATGATACCATTCTTTACTTTTTATTCTAATCAAAATATATCGTGTAAGGAAGCCTGCAATAAAAGGTATTCCGAGATAAATAAATACACTTTCAGCAATTTGCCCAATGGTAATATTTTCTACAGCATTGTTTGTTGGAATTCCAAACCATCCGGGTAAAACAGCAATAAAGAAATAAGCATAAACTGAGAAAAACAATACCTGAAAAATGGAATTGAAAGCAACTAATCCGGCAGCATATTGTGTATCACCTTTAGCGAGGTCGTTCCAAACTATAACCATTGCAATGCATCGTGCAAGACCAATCATTATTATTCCATACATGTATGGAAGGTTAGCATTATTTTCGCCGGGGAATAACTTGAAAAATAATAATGCTAAAGCAAACATTAATACAGGACCTATTACCCAGTTTTGAATTAACGATAATGTTAATACTTTGTAATTCTTAAAAACATCCCCAAGTTCTTCGTATTTCACTTTGGCCAATGGAGGATACATCATTAAAATTAATCCAATAGCAATAGGAATATTGGTTGTACTCTCAGGTGATGATTTTAACGATTCCCAAAATTGTGCTATGGCCGGGAAAAAATATCCGGAGAGTACACCAATCGCCATTGCTAAAAATATCCAAAGTGTCAAATAACGATCGAGAAACTTAAGTCTTGGTTGTGATGGCATAATCTTTAGTTTATAGGTTTAATAGTAAATTAGTATATAGTTTTATATTTGTTAGCTGTTACTGTTATACTATAGATTCCGGTTTTATCTTTTTTGAATTTCCTTAACTCATCAATTGAAATATAGTTGAGTAAGATGTTGTTAGGAATTTCAATTTCTTTTTCTTTATGAATTGTAATTCCTTTAAAACCATTCTCCTTAATTAAATCTAAATACTCATTTTTATTGATTGCCCCTGAAACACATCCTGCATACATCTCAGCATCATGTTTTATTTTTTCAGGCAATTCTCCTGATATTACAACATCTGATACACAAAAGTGACCACCTGGTTTTAGTACACGGTAAATCTCTTTAAATGCTTTTTGTTTATCAGGAACAAGATTTAGAACACAATTCGAAATTACTACATCGAAAGAATTATCTGGCAAAGGCATATTTTCAATATCCCCTTTTATAAAATCAATATTGGTAAATCCAAGTTTCTGATTATTTGCTTTGGCCTTTTCAATCATAGCGTCGGTAAAGTCGATTCCGGTTACTTTTCCGGTTTCACCAACAATTGCTCGTGCAACAAAACAATCATTTCCTGCACCAGAACCCAAGTCAAGAACAGAATCACCTGATTTTATACTTGCAAACTCAGTTGGTAAACCGCAACCAAGTTCTAGATCGGCATCTTTGTTATATCCTTTCAAGTGTGAATAATTATCACTAAAAATGGTATAATCCACTTCTCCACAACAGCTTGTTCCTCCGCAGCACGAGGTTTCGTTTTGTTGTTTGGTTTGATTAGCTATATAACTGTACTTTTCCTGTACAACTTTTTTAATATTATCCATTTTATATAAATTATAGTTTTATTAGTTTTTCAGTTATCTCAACAGCATCTTTAATATATTGTTCGCATGATGTTTCGAAGAGTTTTAGTTCATTTATCTTTTTAAGATCTTGTTCATCATTCATATTTAAACAATGAAGTAATTCGAAACAATGTATAGATCCATTTCTCGATTCAAATTCATGGAGAAATTCTTCTGTTTTTTTATAGGTAAACTCTTTTTTACTCTCCTCATCATGCAAAGCTTTTCCGAATTTTGTTCCAAGTACCATTAAAGCACCCGAAACAGCACCGCAAACGTGTTGTTGTTTTCCCATGCCTGCACCAAAAGCACATGCAATCTTCAGGCATTCATCCTCTTTTAGTCCTAATTCGGGACCAAATGTGGTAAAAACCGACTGGGCACAGTTAAAACTGTT
>JAIFLC010000013.1 GCA_020049295.1 Bacteroidota bacterium | reverse complement strand
GAATTTTTCTCTGGATCAAAAGACTTCCAGAATTCCTGAATAGCTTGAATTTGATTTTCTGAAAGATACGTAAACTGGTCTTGTATTGATTTAAGATTTTTTAAGTTCTTAAATAGATCTTCAGGATTAACAAGGTACTTATCAATATCATCAAAATCGTTTAAGAGCATTTCTCCCCAATAATAAAAATCATCAAAACTTTCGTTTGATTTTTTTATGTTTGAATATACCTTAAAGAGTTCAAACAGCAACTTAATATTATCAGCCACCCGAAGCTCCGAAATTTCTTGCATCAGGTCGTTAATTGTTGCAGTATTAGGCGACCATATTGGTTTATTTACAATATCCGAAAGGTATTTTTTAAAATATAGTCCTGCTCTCCTATTTGGAAATACAATACAAAGCTCAGATATTCTTTCTCCATATCGTGAGTAAAGGTCGTGTGCGGTATGTTTTAAGAATGTATCCATTATAAGTGACTAAATTGCCTAAAATTAAAAGTGCCTAAAGTTTATTATATGTTCCTTGGTTGCTTGGTCCTTGTTACTTGTTTTAGTCGTTTTGCTTGTTGTAAAAGTATTTTTAACTACCAACTGCTAACCTCATTCGGCGGTCAAGCTGCCTAATGCTACTAGCTACTGCTACTGTTTCCTGCCACTAATTTCTGTTTATTAAAAATTTTTCCTTGATATGTATTAAGTTCTTCAAGTCTTTTTTCAAATTTAACCATAATCTGATCATTACGAATTAAACCCCACCCCGGGCCAGCTAAAAACCTTGGAGGAACCTCACCGGCAAATCGCTCAACCACAATGTGAGGATTCAACCGTTCCAAAAATTGAATAAAAAAATCAATGTATTCGGGTAATTCAAAGAATGTAAAATTTTCAGGGTTTTCTTTGTATTCCTTCTCCATCGCTGTTCCTTTAATAATTTGCAGTTGATGGAATTTTACCGTATCAATAGGCAGTGATGAAATAATTTTAGCTTCACTTAACATAAATTCTTTTGATTCACCGGGTAATCCAAATATAAAATGAGCACCAGTTTTTAATCCATACTTTTTTGTTTTTTCAAGTGCTTCAACTGCTTCCTCGAATGAGTGCCCTCGATTAATTCTTTTAAGTGTTTCGTTGTTGCACGATTCAATTCCATATTCAAGAATAATGTAATATTTCTCAGATAGTTCTTGGAAATACGCTAGTTTTTCATCATCAATACAATCGGGACGTGTACCAATAACAAGCCCAATTACTCCAGGTATGGCAAGTGCTTCACTATAAATCTTTTTTAAATGTTCAAGTGGTGCATAAGTATTTGAATAGGCCTGAAAGTATGCCAAATAGTTTTTTGCCCTTCGGTATCGGTTAATATGAAACTCTATTCCTTCTTCTATTTGCTGCTTAACAGACTTCTCTGGCTGGCAATATGATGGATTAAAGGCATCATTATTACAATAAGTACATCCACCAATACCTTTTGAGCCATCTCTATTAGGACAAGTAAAACCCGCATCAATAGTAACTTTCTGAATACGTTCGCCAAGAGTACGTTTAAAGTACTCACTATACGAATTAAACCGTCTGTTATGTCCCCAGGGGAAAACTTCCATCAATAAAAGTATATGATAATTAGTTCATTTGAGAACAACAATATAAATAGCTTAATAATCATTAACAAATTTAACCAAATTAAGGAGAACATGAATTTTCTGATAGAATTTCAAAAATAGTTTAAACAACAACTTATTAAAACATGTTATATGAAACAATTAAAAGTTGGGCTAATTAGGAAAATAGTTTTACTTTTGTTTATTGAAATGCAATTAAATCCAAAAATTGTGGAAGTATCAAAAGCTGTGTTTTACTACGTAATTGCGATACAAGTAGGCTACCTTAAAAGATTTGGTGGTCTATAATTCAGGTCCCTCTATTTTCTCAAAAAAGAATTTCTTAAATTGCTAAAAGTTTATTTAAAAAATAAACCCGAGTTTTACTAAACCAGAATAATATAAATCAATAATAATTATGCAAAAATTACTATTATTAGGTGACGAAGCCATAGCTCAGGGAGCCATGGATGCAGGCATTTCGGGCATTTATGCTTATCCCGGAACTCCATCAACTGAAATAACAGAATATGTTCAGGCATCAAAATTTGCCAAAGAAAATAACATACGCAGTACATGGTCTACAAACGAAAAAACAGCCATGGAATCAGCATTAGGAATGTCATATGCTGGTAAACGTACTATGGTTTGTATGAAACACGTAGGATTAAATGTTGCAGCCGATGCATTTATGAATGCTTCGATAACTGGTGTTAATGGTGGTCTGATTGTGGTTTCTGCCGATGATCCATCTATGCATTCATCGCAAAACGAACAAGATTCGAGGTTTTATGCCAAATTTGCTATGATTCCTGTTCTTGAACCTTCTAATCAGCAAGAGGCATACGAAATGGCTTATTTCGGTTTCGAATTATCAGAAAAATTCAAATTACCGGTAATGCTTCGTATTACAACACGACTTGCACATTCACGAGCTGGTGTTCAGACCATGCCCCTTCATAAACAAAACGATAATTCATTACCTACCGATTTGCGCCAATTTGTTTTATTACCTGCAATTGCTCGCAGAAATTACAAAGGCCTATTAAATTCACAATCGGGCCTTGAACAAGAATCAGAAAAATCCAAGTATAACAATTACTTCGAAGGAAAAGATAAATCTTTGGGCATAATTACCACAGGTATTGCTTATAATTATCTGATGGAAAATTTCCAGGACAAACAGCTTAATTTCCCAGTACTAAAAATTTGTCAATATCCGATACCGCGTAAACAGGTTATGCAAATAGTTAAGGAATGTAAAAAAATTCTGGTTATTGAAGAAGGTTACCCCATTGTTGAAGAAATGCTAAAAGGTTATCAGGAAGCTGGTACTCCGGTTATCGGAAGATTAGATGGAACATTGCCACGTGATGGAGAATTAAATCCTAATATCGTAGCCAAAGCATTGGGATTTGAAACAAAAACGGATGACAGAATTCCTGAAATAGTTAAAAACAGACCACCATCGATGTGTACAGGTTGTGGACATATTGATGCTTATGTTGCTCTTTTACAAGCATTATCAGAATATAGCGAAGGACGTGTTTTCTCAGACATCGGATGCTATACATTAGGAGCATTGCCTCCATATAATGCTATTAATTCATGTGTTGATATGGGAGCATCAATTACAATGGCAAAAGGTGCTGCCGATGCGGGATTAATACCTTCCGTTGCAGTTATTGGTGATTCAACTTTTACACACTCCGGAATTACAGGATTAATCGATTGTGTCTCTGATAATAGCCCTGTTACAATTATTATATCTGACAATTTTACTGCTGGAATGACAGGTGGCCAGGATTCAAAAGCACTTGGAAGGATTGAAAATATATGTATTGGTGTTGGAGTTCATCCCGATCATATCAAGGTTTTTAAACCAACAAAGAAAAACATGGACGAAATGATCCAAGTGATGAAGGAAGAGTTGGCTTACCAAGGTGTTTCGGTTATTATTCCTCGTCGCCAATGTATTCAAACCATGAAAAACAAAGTTTTGGTCGAAAAAGTTAAAGAATTGGGATTGTAAAATAAATGCTTTTAGCTTTTAGTGTATCGATTGATAAAAATATTGAAAGTAAATCAATTAAAATTTAAAAAATGAAAACAGATATCGTATTAGCCGGAGTTGGTGGACAGGGAATCCTTTCGATTGCTGCTACCATTGGTATGGCTGCCTTACATAGTAACTTACACTTGAAACAATCTGAAGTACATGGAATGAGTCAACGTGGTGGTGCTGTACAATCGCATATGCGTGTTTCCGATAAAGAAATTGCGTCGGATCTTATTCCTATGGGTGCTGCAGATATTATTCTATCTGTAGAACCAATGGAATCGCTCAGGTATTTGCCCTTTTTATCGAAAGATGGATGGCTGGTAACCAATACAACACCATTTATTAATATCACTAATTATCCAAGCATTGAAGATGTTCTTGCTGAAATAAAAAAATTCAAAAACCACATTTTGATAGATGCGGATAAGATTGCAGAAGAATTTGGATCAAAAAGATCATCAAACATTGTAATGCTAGGAGCTGCCTCACCTTTCTTTAATATTCCTTTTGAAAGCTTTGAAGAAGGAATTCGTAAAATTTTTGGCAGAAAAGGAGATGACATAATTCAGATAAACCTTAAAGCATTAAGAGCCGGAAAAGAATTTACTGAAAAAAACAGATAATTAGATTAGATTTAAGTTTAAACCGTCTTACTTTTGAGACGGTTTTTTTGTTTTATATCTCTATTTTAACAAATGATTTAATATATTAGTCAAGCAAAATCACATAAGGAATTATGAGTAAACTTAAATTAAATTGGGTTGATACAGCAATTTTAATTTATATTATCATCACATCATTATATATGCTTCTGGGTCTTAATATTCTAGACGATTTATGGTTTCATTTTGCTGTACGAGTGGTTTTTGTCCTTCTCATATTATTATTAGCCAGGTTTGAAAACAGCAATATAAATCTTTTTCACTTTTTAAAATCCTTCTACCCCTTGGTTATCATTGGCTATTTTTATAATGAAACAGATTATTATAATAACTTGTTATTTAAAAACATTGATTCATATCTAATTCATATTGAGCACTCTGTTTTTGGGTTTCAACCATCAATAACTTTTTCGCAGTCAATACCTCTCGCATGGTTTAGTGAACTAATGCATTTTGGCTATTTCTCTTATTATTTAATGGCTATTGGGATTTTAATTCTGTTTTATTCTCAAAAACCAAATGAATTTCAAGAAGTTATGTTCATTATTATAACATCATTTTTGATTTATTACATTGTATTTGCGATAATACCTTCCATTGGGCCACAGTTCTATCTAACAGTTGAAGAACAAAATGTTCCGGAGGGTTATTTTTTCTATGATATTATGAGGATAATTATAACCAACTTTGAGTCAAAAACAGGTGCGTTTCCAAGTTCTCATGTTGGAATGGCGGTTTTCTATCTTTTAATTCTGAAAAATAGTTACACGAAATACTTTTATTTTTTAATCCCCTTTGTGATAATTCTGATTTTAAGCACTGTTTATTTAAAAGCACATTATGCTATTGATGTAATAGCTGGAATTATTACTGCTCCTGTAATGTATTACACATCGAAACGAATATTTAAATCTCTAAACAATTGTAATCCTGTTCAATATGTTAAATAGTCTTAAGTTTGTACAATTCAACATTTTTATATTTATCTTTCAATCGATATAAATATGTTTTTTTTATAATTTTTATTTCAGAATAATGCATATAGAAATATTAGAAGTTAAAAGTAAATCAGAGTTAAAAAAGTTTATTTATTTACCTAAGCAAATTCATAAAAATCATAAAAACTGGCTCCCTTCATTATATTCAGACGATTGGATATTATTTGATCCTAAAAAAAACAGAGCATTTAATTATTGTGACACAATTCTTGCTTTAGCAAAAAAAGATGGCAAAGTAGTTGGTCGGATAATGGGTATTATTAATAAAAAATACAATGAAATCCATAATGAAAATAATGCTCGTTTTGTGTTTATGGAGTGTTTTGATGATCAGGAAGTTTTTCATGCATTAATTGAATTTATTGAGAAGTGGGCCAAAAGCAAAGGTGCAGCAAAATTGATTGGTCCCTTTGGGTTTTCGGATAAAGATCCGCAAGGATTTCTTGTTGAAGGATTTGATGAATCAACCGTAATGGTTACGAATTGCAGTTTACCATATATGGCCGAATATATTCATAAGGAAGGTTATACTCAACTACTCGATTTAGTGCAATATCATGTTGCTATTCCAAATGAATTACCTGATTTTTATAAAAAAGTTCTTGAACGATTGCATAGAAATGGATATAAACTGCATGAGTTTACCCATATTAAAGATGTAAAACCATTTATTATACCAGTATTTAAACTTACCAACGAAGCATTTTCAAAGATCTATGGATATGTTCCTTATGACGAAAAAGAAATGAAAGATTTTGCGAACCGGTATCTTGCAATCCTCGATCCACGGTTTATTAAACTAATTACCAATAAAGAGAACGAAGTAATTGCTTATATCATTGGAATGCCAAGTATCAGCGAAGGAATAAGGAAATCAAAAGGGAAATTATTCCCTTTCGGATTTATACATATTCTACGATCGATGAAAACAGCAAAAGAACTAGATCTTTTTCTTGGAGCCATTAAATCAGAATATCGCAATGTAGGACTCGATTCACTCCTTGCATCAGCCATGCTTAAATCAGCACACGAGGCAAAACTTGAAGTTATTGATAGTCATGTAATACTGGAACAAAACACCAAAATGAGAGCCGAATTAGAGCGGTTTAATGGAAAAATCTACAAACGGTACCGAATTTTTCAGAAAGATATATTGAAATAATAAATTTAATAAATTCTAAGTTCATAATTCTTAATTTCGAAAGTCGGTTATCAACATCAACATAAAAAACCTCACTACGCCTGTTGATTATTATTTATTGTCTATATGAGATATTTTGAATAGTTTTGATGATTAAGTAAAATTTGATATACAAAGATCATGGAATTAAAACCATCAGAACTAATTATTAATCAAGATGGAAGTATTTTTCATCTTCACCTTTTTCCGGAAGATGTTGCTGACGATATTATTTTAGTTGGTGATCAGGGAAGGGTTGATACAGTTGCTTCTTTTTTTGATAGCATAGAATTAAAGAAACAAAATAGGGAATTCTCTACTATTACAGGTAAATACAATAACAAACGAATAACTGTTATTTCAACCGGAATTGGTACAGATAATATCGATATAGTTGTAAATGAATTGGATGCTTTGGTAAACATTGACCTTAAAACAAGGACAATAAAAAAGGAACATCATTCATTAAATATAATTCGTATTGGAACATCAGGATCGCTTCAAAAACAGGTACCTATTGATTCGTTTTTAATGAGTGCCCGATCAATTGGATTTGACGGATTACTTAACTTTTATGCAAACCGAGATAAGATTGCTGATGTAGAATTTGAAAAAGCATTAAGAAAACATTTAAACTGGATGGAAATCCTTCCCTATCCATACGTTGTGAATGCATCCGAAAAACTCATTAAGAAACTGGACAGCAATCAGATGATTAAAGGTATTACCATTTCTGCTCCAGGATTTTATGGCCCACAAGGCCGACAATTGCGTTTACCTATCTGGAAAGACGATGTTAATGATTGTATTGAAGCCTTTGAATATAAGAACCAGAAGATTACGAACTACGAAATGGAAAGCTCGGCCATTTATGGCTTATCAGGATTATTAGGTCACAATGCTATAACTATATGTGTTATTATAGCAAACAGATCTACTAAGGAGTTTAGTAAAGATTATCAGCCTCCAATGAAAAAGTTGATTACGTATGTTTTAGATAAGATTACCAATTAATAAACTTAGGTTTAGCGTGTCAGATGACAATAAAATAAGAGCATTACTTCAGTTATTGGATGATCCCAATGAAGAGATTTACATGCATGTCTCCCAAAATATTATTAAGCAAGGAATTGAGATTATTCCTGAATTAGAAAAAGCATGGGAAACTTCATTAAATGAGATTTTACAGCACCGTATTGAAAATCTTATTCAGGAAATTCAATTTACTACCACACAAAATAAACTAATTGAGTGGAAAGAAAGTGGAGCATTTAGTGTACTTGAGGGTGCCTATTTAGTAGCTAAATATCAATACCCTGATCTGAAATTTGAATATATCGAGAAACTTTTTGAAACCATAAGAAAAGATGTTTGGCTTGAGATTAACAATAACCTTACCGCACTCGAAAAAACAAGGGTGATAAATCATATATTATACGAAATTCACAGTTTTGCAGGCAATAGTTCAAATTTTTATGCTCCGCAAAACTCCTATATAAATCTTGTACTCGAAAGCAAAAAAGGAAACC
>JAIFLC010000010.1 GCA_020049295.1 Bacteroidota bacterium | reverse complement strand
ACAATTTGTAGCACATCATGAGTGAGCTGCTGAATTGACTATATTTTTACTGTAAATTGATTCATCGCAAAAATAATTTCGTGCTTATTGTTTTCTTTGGCAAGCTTTGCTTCATCTTTTTTATTTCTACTTCAACTTCTTTTACTCCTTCCGCATACAACATATCCTCATCAGGGGCAACTTCGTAGAGCAAACCCAAAAACGCCCCTACATTCATACGCTCTTGATCGGCTTTATCTTTAAGAATTTTTATGGCGAGTTTGTTTTCGGTTGATTTGGCAAGCTGCATATATAACTGAGTTGCTTCATACTCTGCGGCTACCATAAAACGTATTGCTCTAATAAGTTCTGTATCCGTTAGCTTCCTGTCTTTTGCTGGCCCTATAAAGGGTGATCTAAATTCTGGCATATTTATCCTCTTTTTTTTTCGAGTTTCCATCTAATAATAATTTATTATTTATTTATCCTTATATAATACTTTATAAATGAATACATTCGGTTGTTAAATGATTTAATAATTCTTATATAAAGATGAGTATGTTAATTAGAGAAGACGTTACATCATTTTAGAAAAACATTACATAATTCACACATTTTCTTCATCCAAACTATTGGCTTTAATTTCTTCTTTATTTAGGTTCTCAAAAAATAAATAATCTGTCTTTCCTTTGATTTGTTGCAAACATGTAATTTAAATTAGGTAAGTGAAAAGTGATTTCCTAACAACCTGCTTGTCAGTTGGTAAGTTTTTACTATTTTTAAACTTAATTATTTTAGTAGAATTGGCAATAGTAGATAAAATGAAATTAGAAGATATTGGCTATACCAACGATCTGGAAAAACTTAGGTTGGATAATGGCCTCAATGACTTTGAAATAGGTAGAGTTATTGCAGAGCATAAGGAACGTTATATTGTTAAAACAGCTCAGGGTGAATTTGAAGCCGAAATAACCGGAAATATGCGCTTTACTGCAAAAACCCGCGAAGATTTTCCAGCAGTTGGTGATTGGGTTGCTCTTACAACCTACGAATCCGATTTTGCTATTATTCATAAAATTCTGCCACGGTTCTCAATTATTAAAAGACAGTCAGTTGGGAATTTTGGAGAGATTCAGATAATAGCGACAAACATCAATTATGCTTTTTTAGTTCAAGCGATTGATCGGGATTTTAATGTTAATAGGCTTGAAAGATATCTTACCATTTGTAATTCATCAAAGGTTAGCCCTATAATCATTCTTAGTAAAACCGATTTAATTACCAAGGACCAGCTTTCTGCGATTATAGAGCATCTAAAAACCAGGATTAATAATATTCCAGTATTTGCAATAAGTAACGAAACACAAGATGGAATTAGCGATTTAAAAACAATAATTAAAAAAGGTAAAACCTATTGTATGCTTGGTTCTTCGGGGGTGGGAAAATCAACCTTAATAAATAACCTTTCTGGCCAAGCCATAATGCGAACCGATTCAATTAGTCAGAGCACAAATAAAGGAAGACATATTACCAGTCACAGAGAATTAATTATTTTGGAAAATGGCGGGATACTTATTGATAATCCTGGGATGAAAGAAGTTGGTATTGCCGATTCAACAAGTGGTTTAGAAATAACCTTTGACAAAATTGTTGAGTTTTCTCAAAAATGCAAATTTACTGATTGCACACATATTAATGAAACTGGTTGTGCAGTAGTCGAGGCTGTTAAGAATGGTACAATTGACAAATCCTCATATGAAAACTACATGAAAATGGAACGGGAGAAAGCACATTTCGAATCGACCATTGCCGAAAAACGAAAAAAGGAGAAGCTTTTTGGAAAAATTGTAAAGGATTATTATAAAAAGGATATAAAACAAAAAAAGTAATAGGGTATTAAATTTTTTAAAAAAGGAAAAATAAAAAAGGGCTGTTTTGCAGCCCTTTGGTTATTATTATGCTATTCCCATTTCTTCTTTAATCGCTTTTGCTAGTCGCTTAACGCCTTCGGTAGTTTTGTCCTTCGACATATATGAGAAGTTAATACGCATGGTATTTTTTCCACTACCATCACAATGGAATACACTACCTAACACGAATGCCACGTTATTCTCAAGTGCCTTATTAAAAAGTTTTTCGGCATCCATGTGTTCTGGTAATTTCAGGAACAGGAATAAACCACCTTCAGGTTCAATCCAGGTAACACCTTCGGGCATATATTCACGAAATGCTTTTAGCATGTTGTCCCTTTTTTCTCGGTATGATGCAATAGTTTTTTTTAAGTTTTGATCGAAATATCCCTTCTGAATATATTTATAAGCAATTTTCTGGTTTAAAGTAGGTGTACAAAGGTCTGTCGATTGTTTTGCAGTTACAAACTTGTCTACAATACGTTCATCGGCAATAACCCAACCGATGCGGAATCCGGGAACAAATATTTTAGAAAATGTACCCAATAAAATAACCTGACCGGAATTATCGAGTTCGAAAAGGGTAGGTTGAGGCTCACCATCGAAACGTACTTCACGGTATGGACTGTCTTCGACAAGAAGTACATCATATTTTTTTGCCAATGCAATAATCTCTAATCTGCGCGATTTTGGCATTGTAATACCAGCAGGATTTTGAAAATCGGGTATCACATAAATAAATTTTGGTTTTGTTCCTTGTAATCTGAGTTCTTCAAGTTTTTTCTCAAGTAAATCAGAGCGCATACCTTTATCATCTAAGGTTATTCCAATAAGATCAGAACCATATGAATTAAAAGCGCCCAAACCACCAAGATAGGATGGTAAGCCAACGATAACTTTATCGCCACGGTTAATAAAAACCTTTGCTAATAAGTCGAGTCCTTGCTGCGATGAAGTAGTTATTGTAAGGTTTTTAAGTTCGATATTTAATCCCTGTTTTTTATAACGATCAACTAAAATCTGGCGCAACTCTGTAACACCCTCAGTTGCTCCATATTGTAAAGCTGCAGCACCATCTGTGTCAAGTATCTCAGTTGTTATTTCTTTAAGTTGTTCAATTGGGAAAGTATCGGGTGCAGGTAATCCGCCTGCAAATGAAATTATTTCGGGTTTTTGGGTTAATTTTAGAAGCTCCCGTATTGCCGACTTCTTCATGCTTTTTATAGAAACCGAATAGATTTGTTCAAGGTCTTTGATCATGATTTATCCTCCAAATTGTTTTAAATTTTTATTTTCCAAAATAAGATACGAAGTTATTGCGAAGTTGCAAATTGATAATCGGAAAACCAAATTAAATAACCTGTTATATAACAAAATCGACAAGTGAGTTTTTGGATACCAGCATGAAGATAGCTTTATTCC
The DNA here is from genome assembly GCA_020049295.1 of Bacteroidota bacterium. Lineage (GTDB taxonomy): Bacteria > Bacteroidota > Bacteroidia > Bacteroidales > UBA12077 > UBA12077. The sequence continues at coordinate 21,217 of JAIFLC010000010.1, read as the reverse complement.
ATATTGTCAGGTTGATTAATTTTTAACGTGGCTTCTGCACATTTTTTTATATTTAAATATTGTTTTACTTTGCGTTGGTTTTATTTTGGTATTCACAAAACAAAATAAATGTATGAATGCAAGGAAAAAGATTTTAGTGGTTGATGATAATTCAATCCACTTGTTTCTGATTCAAAGTATACTAATTGATAAGAATTACGATGTTACTGTCGCTGATCACCCCAAAAAAGCAGTAGCCCTTGTAAAACAAAACGAATATCATCTAATTATCCTCGATATTATGATGCCAGATATGGATGGCTTTCAGTTTCTTGATTTTTTAAAAACACTCGATATAAATACCAATACTCCAGTAATAGTTGTATCTGCCAAAACCGATTCATGGAGCATAAAAAATGCATTGGAAAAAGGAGCTTGTGATTACTTAACAAAACCAATTGAAAACGATATAGTGGTTCGTAAAGTGCGTGAGATACTGCGCAGACAAGTGGACTGATTGTGTTGGATATAATGATTATTTAATCGGATTATTTGAAAGTAACGTTTGTATTTCTATTTCTTTTTATTCATACATCTTGTTACAATCATTTTGCAGGCATTTGTATTTCCTAATTGGCATGATTTATGGAAATCCTGACAAGCTTTGTCGTTGTCGTTTAATTTAATATAAGCCATCCCCCTGTTATAATAAGCATATGGATTCTCCTCATCAATTTCGATTACTGTGTTAAAATCATTAATTGAGGTTGTATAATCGGCATTTTGATAGTATAAAAAGCCTCTATACATATAAACATTTGGGTTTTCAGGATTTAGTTCTATTGCTTTAGAATAATCTGCAAGAGCTTTGTCGTTTTCAAATAATTTCTGATAAGCTGCTCCTCTATTAACATAAGCGTTATTTTCGAGTTCTTTGTTAGAAGCTGTTTTATTTAAATCCAATGCTAAGTCAAAATCTTCGATAGCATCTTCGAATTTTTCTTTAAAAATATTTATTTTCCCCCTGGTAAGATAATAAGCTGCATAATCGGGATTATTTTTTATCCCTTCTTCAATTATTTTGAAGGCGGACTTGTAATCTTCCATTAAAACTAAAACAGTAGCTTTTCCGTTTATTGCAGAAGTATAACTTGGCAACATAACCAATGCTTCATTAAATTTTTCAAGAGCTCCCTTATAATCGTTAAGCTTGATTAAGTCGTTACCGAGTTCAACAAGCGATTCTATATTCTGCTGGTGCTGAGCAAAAAGACTTATATTTATTGAAATAAAGAGTGATAATATCAATAATATATGTTTCATTTTAATCCCGGTTAATATGTGCAATATTATTTCTGTGAAAATAACAAATATTTTTCAAATCTTACAATTTAAATAGAAGATTCAAAAAGAGTACGGTTTATGATCGATCTGCCCAAGGTTATTTCATCGGCATATTCTAATTCATCACCTATTGCAACTCCTCGGGCAATAGTTGTAATTTTTACAGGGTAATTTTTAAATTTCTTAAATAAATAAAAATTTGTTGTATCACCTTCCATTGTGGTGCTTAATGCAAGTATTATTTCTTTTACTTCTCCATTGGCTATCTTATTTTGAAGGGTGTCTATTTTTAAATCATTAGGTCCTATTCCATCCATTGGAGATATAATTCCTCCCAACACATGATATACTCCATTAAATTGTTGGGTGTTTTCGACCGACATTACATCTCTGGCATTTTCGACAACGCAAACAAGAGAATGGTCTCTGTTATGGTTATTACATATCGAACATAATTCAGTGTCAGAGATTGTGTTGCAGCTATTACAGTGTTTTATTTCATGTCGAAGCTTAATAATTGTCTCCCCAAATTGATCTACATCCTCAATGTCCTGATTTAGCAAATGTAAAACTAATCGTAAGGCTGTTTTTCTGCCTATTCCAGGTAGTTTAGCGAATTCATCCACTGCTTTTTCAAGTAGTTTGGAGGTAAAGTTTTGCATCATCATATCTATTCTAAATAATCTTTCCAAAAATAATACCAATTACCACTATTCGCAATTTTTTTAATTAGAATTGTTTTTAGTATTCTTGTATGTTATTTTTTAAAAAGTACATTTTAAGCATATGACACCGCAACTTATTTTTTACACCTTTTTAGGATATACTGCTCTTCTTTTTATAGTCACATGGATTACTGCCCGAAAAACGAACAACGAAGGATTTTTTATTGGAAATAAAACTTCTCCATGGTTTGTTGTTGCATATGGAATGATTGGAGCTTCACTTTCAGGAGTTACATTCATGTCAGTTCCGGGATGGGTAAAAGACACTCAGTTTTCGTATATGATCGTTGTATTTGGCTATTTAATTGGTTATATGATTATTGCAACTGTATTATTACCTCTATATTATCGATTAAATCTTACTTCAATTTATACCTATTTAGAGCAACGCTTTGGTTTTTGGACTTATAAAACAGGTGCATTTTTCTTTTTATTATCTAGAACTATTGGCGCTTCGCTAAGAATGTTTTTGGTTGTTAATGTTTTACAAATATTTGTTTTTGATGCCTGGGGTATTCCTTTCTGGATTACAGTTTTGGTTTTTATTGTGTTGATTATACTTTATACTTTTCAGGGTGGAATAAAAACAATAATCTGGACAGATATACTGCAAACAACATTCATGCTTTTAGCAGTTGTTTTATCAATAGTCTTTATTTTAAAAGAATTAAACCTTTCTTTTGGAGGATTAATAAAGCAAGTAGAAGATAGCGGTTATTCTAAAATGCTGATTACCGATTGGCACGATAAACGGTTTTTCTTAAAACAGTTTTTTAGCGGGATTTTTATTTCAATAGTTATGACCGGGTTGGATCAAGAAATGATGCAGAAAAATTTAAGTTGTAGAAATTTAAAAGATGCTCAAAAAAATATGTTTTCGTTTAGTTTTAGTTTGATATTTGTCAATTTCATGTTTCTTGTTTTAGGAGTTGTATTAGTGATTTTTGCAAATACAAAAGGAATTACAATGCAAGGATCAACCGACGATTTGTTCCCAATAATTGCCATAAAATACTTAAATCCATTAGCTGGATTGGTATTTTTAATAGGATTAATTTCAGCTGCCTATCCTAGTGCTGACGGGGCTTTAACAGCTTTAACAACATCTTTCTGCATAGATTTCTTAAATATTAAAAAAAGAGACCGTTGGAGCGAACAAAAGAAAACAAGAATAAGATATATCGTTCATATATTATTTGCTTTTTTATTATTAGGATTTATTCTGTTTTTTCATGCAATAAATGATAAAGCAGTAATTGATAAGTTATTTACAATTGCTGGTTATACCTATGGACCATTACTTGGTTTTTATAGCTTTGGATTATTTACGAAGTTTAAGGTTAAAGATAAATTTATTCCTCTTGTAGCCATAATATCACCTATTTTGTGTATAATATTAAGTAGATACTCCGTAGAATGGCTATTTGGATATAAATTTGGATTTGAGTTATTGATTGTAAATGGGTTATTTACATTTATTGGGTTGTATCTGTTAAGGGAAAAGATCGGTTTAAAGAAAAATATTTAAAAAAATGTCCCTAAATTTTAGGGACATTTTTAATTATCGTATCTATTCCACTCTTTATTCCGTTTTTTATACCGTTAATAATTCCACCATTTTGTTGTTTTTTCTCATGTTGATATATTTCAGCAATAATATCTTTATACTTTTCATAAACAACATTTCTTTTTAGTTTTTGAGTTGGCGATAATTCGCCTGATTGTGCATTCCATTCTTCACATACAAGCCTAAATCGTTTTATCTTTTCATGTTCTCCAAGAACACTGTTGTATTTATTAACTTCTTTCTGAAAACGGGCATTAACTTCAGGTAGTCGAATCAAATCACAATTATCGCGGAATTGAATTTTATGAATTGAGCACCAATCGTGAAGAAATGGAAAATTAGGAGAAATTAAGGCGCTGGCAAATTTTTCATTCTCGCCAATAACCATCAACTGCTCAATAAAAAATGATTCTTTTAATTTATTTTCAATAACCTGAGGCGCAATATATTTGCCAGCCGATGTTTTAAACATCTCTTTTTTACGGTCGGTTATTTTAAGAAATCCTTCATTGTCTATATTTCCTATATCTCCGGTATGGAACCAACCATCTGAATCGATAACCTCCCTGGTGAGTTCTGGTTCTTTGTAATAACCAAGCATTAAGTTAGGTCCTTTACTTAAAATCTCACCATCATCATCAATTTTTACCTGAACATTTTCAAGTATCTTGCCAACCGTTCCGAATTTGCAGATTAATGGTGTGTGAGAATTTACTGAAATTACGGGTGAGGTTTCTGTCAAACCATATCCTTCGATAACATCTATTCCAGCAGCCCAAAAAATGCGGGCCAATCTTTCCTGAAGTGCGGCTCCACCAGATGTAATAATTAAATCGTCAACTCCTAAAGCTTCTTTCCACTTACTAAAAATAAGTTTACGGGCAATCTTAAGTTTTAAGTTATAGAAAAACCTGTATTTGCTGTTTAGCTGGAATCGCAATCCGAGATTTACTGCCCAGAAAAATATCTGTTTTTTTAAATAGGGTAAGTTTTTTCCTTTTCCAATTATGCCATCATAGATTTTTTCGAGTAATCGTGGTACAGTATTAAAAATGTGAGGTTTTACATCTTTAATATCAGCCGTTATGGTACCAAGACTTTCGGCATAATAAATAGCAATTCCTTTATACTGAAAATGGTAATTCATCATTCGCTCATATATATGACACAAGGGTAAAAAGCTCAATGTTCGGTGGCCGTATCCCAAAACATGAGCTTTTGAGGTGCTTATAAAATTGGTAACAATATTATTATGCGAAAGCATTACACCTTTTGGATTTCCTGTAGTACCAGATGTGTAAATAATAGACATCATTTCGTCTTTCGAAATCCCGACCTTAATCGATTCTACTTGGCCAATTAATTTTTCATAATTTTCTTTACCTGCATCAATAACCTCATTCCACGAAGTAAGATCTTCAATTTCGGCAAGTGCATATATCGATTTTATTGAATTGATATTACTTGCTATTGGTTTAACCTTGTTCCAGATTAATTTATTACCAATAAATACTGCTTTAACTTCAGAATGTTTTAAAATATAATCATATTCCTCTGTTCCTATCGTTGGATAAATAGGAACGTGCACAATACCAATCTGAGAAAGGCCCATATCAATAAAGTTCCATTCAGGACGGCTATTTAGAATTGTTGCTATTTTATCGCCTTTTATATAACCGAGTGATAGTAAACCGCAACTAACATAGTTTGCATAGTTAATATAATCCTGCGAACTATATTTAACCCAAACTCCGTCTTGTTTTCCTGCAAGAGCATCCTCCATCGGGTACAATTCTTTGTAGCGCTCAAGAAGATCAAAAGTTCTTGTTATTTCCATAATTTGTAAGACTTGGTTTAACGGCGTTAAATATACAAATTAATTTATTTCCATATATGTGTATGTTAATAATTAAAAATGTAACTTTCAGAATATCAAATTAATGAAAAAAGAAGATGGTATTTAAGATTTATCTTTTTCAGGCAAAAAAGAAGTCCGGATTAACCGGACTTTAATAGTATTATGATTTGATTATTTGCTTAACTCTTTCTATTGCTTTAGGTAATCCTTCCTTGTTTTTTCCCCCAGCCGTGGCATAAAAGGGTTGTCCTCCACCACCTCCATCAATTTCTTTTGCAATATCTCTAATAATTTGTCCTGCATTTAGCTTTTTGTCTTTCACAAGGTTGTCCGAAATCATTAATGAAATATTTGCTTTCCCATCCACCTCGACACCTAAAACTAATACCAAGTTTTCAATCTCATTTTTTAATTGAAACGATAAATCTTTTATTGCTGCTGGTGAATCAAGCTGCACAATACTGCCAATAAAATGAATATCACCAATTTTTTCGACTTGGGTGGTTAACTCCGATTTAATTTGTTTTGCTTTTTCTTTATAAAATTCTTCAATTTGCTTCACCAGCTTGGAATTTTCATCCAAAAGATTTTCAACACTTTGTTTAAGATTTTTTGAGTTATTGAAAAGTATTTTGATTTCTTCCAATTCTTTAAGATTCTGACGAATATACCCTTCGGCTTTTTCTGATGTGATAGCTTCTATTCTTCGTACACCTGCAGAAATTGCTCCTTCAGATAAGATCTTAAAATATCCTATTTGTCCAGTGGAATGAACATGCGTTCCTCCGCAAAGTTCAACTGATTCATCAAACTTAATTACCCTAACATGATCACCATATTTTTCTCCAAAAAGAGCCATAGCACCCATTTCAGTAGCCTTTATTATAGGTACTTCTTGCATCTCCTCAAGATTAATATTTTTTCTGATAAGTTCATTTACAATAGCTTCAACTTTCTCTATTTCTTCGGATGTTACTTTCTGAAAATGTGAAAAGTCGAATCGCAGGTAATCAGGATGAACAAGTGATCCTTTTTGCTCAATATGTTTACCCAATACTTTGCGTAATGCATAATGAAGTAAATGTGTTGCACTATGATTGCTTTCAGTATTTTGCCTATTGTTTTTGTTTACAATAGCCGTAAATTCAACTGAAGGATCTTTTGGCATTTTTGCAGCTATATGAATAATAAGGTTATTTTCTTTTTTAGTATCTATAATTGATACTTTTTCATCTCCCGAAATAATAAAGCCAGTATCTCCGACCTGACCACCCGATTCGGCATAAAATGGAGTAGTATCAAATACCAATTGATACAATTCTTTGTCTTTGGATTTTATTTTCCTATATCTTGTAATTTTTATCTTATATTCAAGGTTTGAATAACCAACAAATTTTTCATCTTTAGTATTAATTAATTCAACCCAATCATCTGTTGTAATTGCAGTAGCCGAACGCGAACGATCTTTTTGTGCGTCCATAGCTAGTTGGAACTCTTCCCTGTTTACTGTAAATCCTTTTTCCTTTAAAATTAGTTCGGTCAAATCAAGTGGAAATCCATATGTATCGTAAAGTTCGAAAGCAATTTTTCCATCAATTACTTTATTTTTTTGAGTAGATGTTTTTTCTAATATCTGATCCAGTAATTTGATCCCAGTTTCTAGGGTGTGCAAAAAGGATTGTTCTTCTTCGGTAATAACTTTTTCTATAAGTGATTGCTGGGCTTTAAGTTCGGGATATGCATCACCCATATTTTCAACAAGTACAGATACAAGTTTATTAATCGCCGGTTCTTTAAAACTAAGAAAAGTATAACCATAACGGACCGCACGGCGTAAGATTCTTCGGATAACATAGCCTGCTTTATTATTTGATGGTAACTGGCCATCGGCGATCGAAAAACTAATAGCTCGCAAATGGTCTGCAATTACACGCATAGCGATATCAGCTTTTGAATCTGAACCATATATAATACCTGATATTTCAGCAATTTTCTGAATAATAGGTTGAAAAACATCGGTATCATAATTTGATTTTTTACCTTGTAATACCATGCATAAGCGTTCGAACCCCATTCCTGTATCTACGTGTTTAGCTGGTAATTGCTCAAGTGATCCATTTGCTTTTCTGTTGTATTGAATAAATACAAGGTTCCAGACTTCTATTACAAGTGGATTGTCCTTGTTTACCAGAGTTTTTCCATCAACTTTTTTACGGTCAGTATCATCACGCAAGTCGACATGGATTTCAGAACAAGGGCCACAAGGTCCTGTATCACCCATTTCCCAGAAATTATCCTTTTTCGATCCATAAAGGATTCTGCTTTCAGGTAAATATTTTTTCCAATATTCTAATGCTTCGTTATCAAGATCAAGATTATCATCCTTGCTTCCTTCAAAAACAGTAGCATAAACGCGGTTAATATCTATCCCAAGTTCTTTAATTAGCAATTCAAAAGCCCATTCAATGGCCTCTTTTTTAAAGTAGTTTCCAAAGGACCAATTTCCTAGCATTTCAAACATGGTGTGGTGATATGTATCATGACCAACTTCTTCCAAATCGTTATGTTTACCTGATACTCTTAGGCATTTCTGTGAGTCAGCAACTCGTACATCTTTTGCAGATTTGTTTCCTAAAAAAATATCTTTAAATTGATTCATCCCCGCATTAGTAAACATCAGTGTTGGATCATTTTTGATAACCATAGGGGCTGATGGAACAATGGTATGTTGCTTATTTTTATAAAAGTTTAAAAATGCATTGCGTATTTCTTTTGAATTCATAAAGTCCTATTATATTCGTACTTACTTCTTGTTTGTTAAATGTTTATTTCTAAATTTGTTTTTACAATTGAATTTGTAAAATTAATTTATTTACGTTAGATTTGTCGCTATCATCGTGTTTTTTTAAATTTTTTGCTAAGATAAATTTTTGCCTATATGTTTAAAGTTAAGTATCATTTTGATGAAACTTCACTTACTTTTAGAAAAGTTCGTTTAGTTAGAAAACAAAAGGTATTTAGGTTATTTGCCTTCCTTTCAGTAACCATTTCAACTGCTATTTTGTTAAATATTTTAGCCTCGACATATTTTACTACTCCAAAGCTAGCCAAGCTTTATAATGAAAAACAAGAGTATTTAATGCAATATGATATTCTGATGGATAAATTGGGGCAGTTTGATAAACAATTACAGGAAATACAGCATCGTGATGACCATTTATACCGTACAATATTTGAACTAGATCCTGTTTCACCATCCGTTAGAGAGGCAGGTATCGGTGGTGTAAATAAGTATATTGATTTTGAGGGATATGCAAATTCGGAGTTAATTATTAATGCATTTAAACATACTGATGCAATAAGAAATAAGCTATACGTTCAATCAAAATCTTTTGATATAGTAATTGAATATGCCAAAAATAAGGAAAAAATGCTTGCGAGTATTCCGGCAATTCAACCAGTTGCAATTAAAGATTTTAATCGAATAAGTGATTATTTTGGTTACCGAAGTGATCCATTTAATAATACATCAACCATGCACCATGGGATGGATTTTACTGGCCCTGAGGGTGCCGATATTTTTTCAACAGGTGATGGGAAAGTTATAGAGGCAGGATACTCTTTTTATGGATATGGAAATAGAATAACTATTGATCACGGATATGGCTATAAAACAGTTTATGCTCATCTTCAAAACATAGTTGTCATCGAAGGTCAGGAGGTTAAGCGTGGTGATATTATTGGAAAATTAGGAAACACAGGGCGTTCGACTGGTACACATCTGCATTATGAAGTAAGGTTTAATGATAAACCTATTGATCCAATTAATTTTTATTTTAATGATATAACCGCCGAAGAATATGATCTTATGATCTTAACTCTTTCTGAAAGAAGAATTCCAATGGATTAGATTTAAAAAAAATCTTTATATTTGTTGCGTAATTTTTTTAATAAATATGGCAAAAGTTAAATATAAGTTTAATAGAGAGTCACTTAGCTACGATAAAATAACCTTATCTGTTAAACAAAAACTTATTCGTTTTCTTACTTATTTCTTTGCTACTGTTCTTATTGCTATTATTTATAATATACTATTTAGTTCATTTTTCCATACACCAAAAGAAAAAGGACTTATTCGAGAAAATCAGCAATTAATAACTCAGTATGCTGAACTTAATAAACAATTCGATTTGATTGATAGGACATTGGAAGATCTTCAGAAACGTGATGATAATATTTACAGAGTTATTTTTGAAACAGAACCAATACCTGCTTCGATGCGATCTGCTGGCTTTGGAGGAACAAATAGATATGTTGATTTGCAAGGATTTGATAATTCTGAATTAGTTATTAATACTACTGAGAGACTGGAGAAGATTTCCCGAAAACTTGTTGTCCAGTCAAAGTCATATGACGAAGTAATCCGTTTAGCAAAGAATAAAGAGGAGATGGTTGCATCTATTCCTGCAATTATGCCCATCTCTAATAAAGATTTAACCCGCACTGCTTCTGGGTGGGGCTGGAGAATTCATCCAATTTATAAAATTAGAAAATTCCATTATGGAATGGATTTTACAGCACCTACAGGTACTGAGATTTACGTTACTGGCGATGGAGTTGTTGAAAGTGTTGAAACATCTATGCGAGGATACGGTAAACACATTATTGTTAATCATGGATTTGGCTATAAAACCGTTTATGCTCATATGAGTGGTTTTAAAGCAAGAGAAGGACAAAAAGTAAAACGTGGAGAGGTAATTGGTTATGTTGGTTCATCTGGTACATCAACAGCTCCTCATTTGCATTACGAAGTATTAAAAAGTGATACAAAGGTTAACCCAGTACATTATTACTTTAATGATCTTACTCCTGAAGAATTTGATAAAGTAATTTTTATCTCATCAAATAGTGGACAATCATTTGATTAATTGATTCTAAAATGGTTAAAAAACCTAGATATTTTCTAATTCCCCTTATTTTGGGGATTTTTTTTTGTAACTATATAAAAGCACAGGATAATAATCATCTTGCTGATTCTACTTATCCAATAATTACAACCTTTTTAGGAAACTGGCAACGAAATTATTACGGTTCTGATGCACCTGATACTCTTGGATTAATCTGGAAGCATCATTTGGGTACTGGTGAGACAGTTATTTCTCGTCGATTGGGTAAAAAAATTTGGTCAGGTGCCGGATGGACAGGCCAACCATTGCTTGTTTGTGAAAAGGGCGAGTTGTTTTTAATTCAGGGTGCATATGATCATCACCTTAAAAAGATTGAAGCAGAAACAGGTAAGCTGGTATGGCAGTATAAGTTTGATGATGTAATTAAAGGAACTGGAACAATTTGGGTAAACGAAACCCCTGATACTGCTGAGAACTCGTTAGTTATTTTACAAGGTAGTCGACTAGGAGTTGGCAATTTTCTTGATTCAAAACATATTCCAAGTTACAGGGCAATTTCATATTTTACGGGCAAAGAATTGTGGCGTTTTGATCAGAAATGGACCAGCAGTTACAGCCGTGATGTAGATGGATCAGCCCTTATTTTAAATGATACTGCTTATATAGGTTTCGAAAATTCTATTTTTACAGTTTTTGATCCTGATTATATGAATGCAGATACAATTAATGGAATGCTGCAACCAAAAATTTTTGAGGAGCATAAACTTTACAATGCAAATGATGTATACTCCCATAAAAATAATATTGTAACTGAATCATCACCTGCGATTCTGGGTGATAGAATTTATGTAGCATCAGGGGCCGGTCATGTGTGGGGTTATAATTTAAAATCACGAACACTTGACTGGGATTTTTTTATTGGTTCTGATATAGATGGATCGGCAGTAATTACATGTGATAGCTGTGTTTTGGTTTCTGTGGAGAGACAATATATTAAAGGAAAAGGTGGAGCTTTCAAGTTAAATCCAGCAAAAGTACCTAAAGAAGCCGTCGAATGGTATTTCCCTGTTGAAAATAAAGATTTTAATGGTTGGGAAGGTGGTATTATTGGCTCTATTGGTATAAACGATAGTTACATCAATAAAGATAGTACACATCTTGCTGCTTTTGTTGGTATTGATGGTTACTTATATGTTGTGGATCATAATAGCATTGATACTTTACAAAAGGTTCTTGGTCCAGATAGTTTAAGTTTATACCCAACACCAAAGCTTATTTATAAAGAAAAAGTCGGGCCATCTATTTCAACACCTATTTTTACTCAAAACAGATTAATAGTAGCCGGATACTGGGGTATTTCAATCTATGAATATAGCTCCAATAATAAGTTTATTTTATTGGATAAGAAAAGTGGCTCATTTGAATCTACGCCCATCGTTTATCAAAACAAAATTTATATAGCTTCTCGTGATGGTTATCTTTATTGCTTTGGTAGTAAAAATTAACTTTGCTTGTTAGATAATATTTTATAAATTAGTGTTTTATTTCTGAGTGGTTTAGAAATTTTAAAACAATAAATTATGCCTTATAAAGAAAAAAAAGTTGAGAAACTCTATTATAGTATTGGTGAGGTGGCAGAAATGTTTAATGTTAATGCATCTTTAATAAGATATTGGGAAAAAGAATTTGACATAATAAAACCACATAAAAATAAAAAAGGAAATCGCTTTTTTACAATCGAAGATATAGAGAATTTTCATCTAATATACTACCTTGTTAAAGAACTAGGTTTGACATTAAAAGGAGCTCAAAAGAAACTTAAAGAAAACAGAGAGAGTACTGTAAATAATTTCGAAGCTGTTAAAACACTTAAAGAAATTAAAACCATGTTGCTCGAAATTCGCGAAGAAATTTAATATTTCAATCTATCAGTCTATCACTTACAAAATGAAAATTAAAGAAATAACTTCTTATCTGGAATCATTTGCTCCATTATCGTTGCAAGAAGATTACGATAATTCGGGTTTAATAATTGGTAATCAAGAAACAGAAGTTAAAGGTATTTTAATTACAATCGATTGTATTGAAGAAGTAATTGAAGAAGCAAAAAAGAAAGGAGCAAATCTTATTATAGCTCATCATCCAATTATTTTTTCTGCGATTAAAAAGCTGAATGGAAAAAATTATATCGAGCGTACAATCATTAAAGCAATTAAAAACGATATTGCAATATATGCTATTCATACAAATATTGACAGCGTATTTGGTGGAGTTAGTAGCAAAATTGCTGAAAAACTTGAATTGCAGAATACAAAAATACTTGATTCAAAAACTAATCATTTAATCAAACTTGTTTATTTTGTTCCAGTTGAACATGCTGAAACGACAAGAAAAGCTGTTTTCGAATCCGGTGCCGGACAAATTGGCAAATATGATATGTGCAGTTATAATGTACAGGGTAAAGGTTCATTTAGAGCAGGAGAAGGAACCGATCCTTTTGTTGGTAAAAAAGGCGAATTGCATTACGAAGATGAAACAAGAGTGGAAGTTATCTTGCCCCGACATTTGCTGAAAAATGTAATAAAATCGCTTATCGAATCTCATCCATACGAAGAAGTAGCATATGATATTTATCCTATCGAAAACGATTTTTCAATTGCTGGATCAGGTATTATTGGCGATTTAAAGAAAGAAATACCTGAAACTGATTTTCTGATGAAATTGAAAAACACATTTCATGCAAACGGTATCAGATATACAAAGCTATTAAATAAGCCAATTAAGAAAGTGGCTGTTTGTGGTGGAAGTGGAAGTTTTTTGTTACAAAAGGCAATGAGTCAAAAAGCAGATGTTTTTGTATCTTCTGATTTTAAGTACCATCAGTTTTTTGATGCTGAAAATGAGATTTTGATTGCTGATATAGGACATTTTGAGTCAGAACAATTTACAAAAGAATTAATTTATGAATTACTTATAAAAAAATTCCCTAAATTTGCAGTTCATTTTACAGAAGTAAATACAAATCCGATTAATTATTTATAAATATGGCTAAAGAAAAGGTTAAAGCAGCTGAACCCGCTGATCTTACTGTTGAGGAGAAATTAAAAGCATTATACGAATTACAAACTGTTGATTCAAAAATCGATGATATTAAACGACTACGTGGCGAACTTCCTCTAGAAGTTCAAGATTTAGAAGACGAAATAGCCGGATTACAAACACGTATTCAAAATTTCGAAGAAGACGTTGTTAAGCTCGAAGATTCTATTAATACAAAGAAAAATGAAATAAAAGAATCTCAGTCTTTAATAAAAAAATATACTGAACAACAGAATAATGTTCGTAATAACCGCGAGTTTGATTCATTATCGAAAGAAATTGAGTTTCAAAATCTTGAAATTGAATTGTGTGAAAAGAGAATGAAGGAGTTCTCTGTGAAAATTAAAGAGAAACAATTAGTAATTAATGAATCAAAGGAAATACTAAGCGAACGTTCTGCTGATATTGATAATAAAAGGAACGAACTGAATTCAATTACCAATGAAACCAAGAAGGAAGAAGAAGCGTTGATCAACAAATCTGAAAAAATTCTTGCTCTTGTAGAAGAACGATTAGGTAATGCCTACAAAAAAATCAGAGGTAATGCCCGTAATGGTTTAGCAGTTGTTACCGTTCAGCGAGATGCTTGTGGAGGTTGTTTTAATAAAATTCCACCTCAACGCCAATTAGATGTTCGCTCTCGTAAGAAAATTATTGTTTGCGAATACTGTGGCCGTATTCTTGTTGATCCTGATATGGAAGCTGAATTTAAATAAACAAGTTGTTACAAGTTAAAAGTTCCGGGTTTAAAGTAAATACTTAAAAACGCGGAACTTTCTTTTTCTAAAAAAAAATAAGGTTCAAATAAAGAACTTTGAACCTTTAACTTTAAACTTGTATCTTGTAACCTAAATCTTATTTTACCAGCTACCACCAGCTCCTCCACCACCAAAACTTCCACCACCGAAACCTCCAAATCCTCCTGATCCTGACGAAAAGCTTCCAAAGCCACCTCCACTGCTCTTGCTTTGGTTGGCAAGCATTCCCATTGCTATCCAAAATGGTAGGTTATGACCAATGGCATAATGGCGTGCCTGACGAAATCGGCTTATAATTGAAACTACAATAATTATAACAAAAATAATTGCTATTGCAAAGGGTTTGCCATTCTGTGTCTTCTTTTGGTATTCATCAGCAGTAAATTCACCTTTTGTAAGGCTCATAATAGTATTTACTGCATTATCTAATCCTTGGTAATTTTGTCCTTGCCTGAAATAAGGTAATATATCGTTTCTTACTATATCTGATGTTATCCCATCTGGCACTGCACCTTCTAGTCCATATCCTGTAGCGATAAAAACTTCTCCTTTTTCAGTACTTGTCTTTGGTTTTACCAATATTAGAATACCATTATTCTTTTCCTTTTGCCCAATACCCCATTTTCTGCCAAGTTCGATTGCGTATTGTGATTTATCGTAACCATTTAAGGTAGGAACAATAACAATAGAAATCTGTGTTGAACTTTCATTACTAAACTGAACCAGCTTGTTTTCTAAAGCTTGTTGTTCCTGGTTACTTAAAAATCCAACAAAGTCATTTACAATTCTTGGGGGATAAGGCTTTTGAGGAAAATCCTGTGAAAATGCAGAAACATTTACTAACGAAAGGATACCGATGAAAAATATTTTAGCTAATCTATACATGTTGATTATTTTTTACCGAATGAAATTTCATCGGATAGTTCATTAATATCATTTGCATTATATGGAAAGTGCTTTTTTAGCGCATCACCTGCCATTTTTATTCCTGTACTTAATCCGGATGCAAACTCACCTTTTTTAAAGTTTGTTAATACAATTTCTTTAATTTCGTCCCAGAAGTTTTCTGGAGTAACTGCATTTATCCCGGCATCACCAAGTATGGCAAATTTCCTGTCGTTTACAGAAAGGTAAAACAAAACTCCATTACGAAGTTTTGTTTTATGTATATCAAGCTGGGCAAACATAAACGCCGCTCTATCTAATACATCACCAGGACAATCTGATTCGATATGAACCCGAATCTCTCCAGATGTATTCTTTTCTGCATCTTTAACAGCTTGTGTTATTTGCTGCTTTTGTGTTTCGTTAAAAAATTCAGATGGTTTCATTTTTAAAACTCTACTTTTGGGGCTTGTTCAACATTCTCTGTTACAGCCTGAAACATTTCTTTTTTAGGAAATTCATCCTCATCAGCAAAGATACCTATTGCAAATTTTCTGAAGAATCCACGTATATGACGGTTGTATTTTTGAACAGCGTCATTATAATCTTTTCTAGAAACAGAAATTCTGTTTTCAGTACCTTCAAGTTGATCTTGCAGTTTACTAAAATTCTCAGTTGATCTAATTTGAGGATATGCTTCGAAAGCTAAGTTAATAGCTGAATTTATTTCTTTTCCCATCAATTCAAGATCTTTAGGTGTTTTGGCATTACTAATACCCGCTCTGGCATTAGTTACAGCAGTTAATATACCTCTTTCATTTTCGGCAGCTCCTTTTACAGTTTCAACAAGCTGTGGAACCAAATCTGCTCTCCTTTGGTAATCGGTAACTACGTTAGCCCATGATTTGTCAACGTTTTCCTGATAATTGATCGCTTTATTGTAATGCCCATTTGCCCACATAACAAATATGATTACAATACCTACAATAACTCCCAACGTGATAAGTAATTTTTTCATTTTTTTCATTTTTAAATTAGAATTCAAATTTAATAAATTTTTGTACACATTACCAATACTCAAATTACATGCTATTTTATAAAACAGGTAATAATGTCATATATTATGTATCTTCAACTATTATAATTTTTATTAATAACAACAATATTTGTATTTTTGACATGAAAATCCTGAAAATAAATTTGAGTGATTTTTATCTTAAATAATGGTTATTAGTTTAAGGTTTAGATTTGAGATAAATCATTATAACTGATTAAAAATGAAGTCTTCATAAAATATCTAAATAAATAATAATAAAATAAATAATGAGCAGAGAAGAATTTCAGAAACTAGTTCTACAAGGTATTCCCTCCGAATTACCTTCTCCAAAGGCTTACGATACAGAAATAAACCATGCTCCCAAACGTAAGGAAATACTTACGAAGGAACAGAAAAAACTGGCCTTGAAAAATGCATTGAGATACTTTGATAAAAAGCATCATGAAGTTTTGGCTAAAGAATTCCTTGATGAACTCGAAAAATACGGACGTATTTATATGTACCGTTTTCGTCCTGAGTATAAAATATATTCCCGATCAATTGATGAGTTTCCTGCCAAATCGATACATGCTGCAGCTATTATGCTGATGTTAAGCAATAATCTTGATCATGCGGTGGCTCAGCATCCACATGAGTTGATTACATATGGTGGAAATGGAGCTGTATTTCAAAACTGGGCGCAATATCTCCTTACAATGAAATACCTCGCCGAAATGACCGATGAACAAACGTTGGTATTGTATTCAGGTCATCCAATGGGTTTATTCCCGTCGCATAAAGAGGCGCCTAGAGTTATTGTAACCAATGGAATGATGATTCCTAATTATTCAAAACCAGACGATTGGGAACGGTTTAATGCATTAGGAGTTACTCAATATGGCCAGATGACTGCCGGATCGTTTATGTATATTGGTCCACAAGGAATAGTTCATGGAACAACCATTACCGTTTTAAATGCAGGCCGCAAAATAAGCAAGTCGGGCGAAGGACTTGAAGGTAAGTTGTTTGTTACTTCAGGCTTAGGAGGTATGAGTGGAGCACAACCAAAAGCTGCCAATATTGCTGGAGTGGTAAGTATAACAGCTGAGGTTAATCCCAAAGCTGCTTATAAACGACAGGAGCAAGGTTGGGTTGATGAAGTTATTACTGATGTTGATAAAGCCATTGATGCAGCACTTGATTATTGCAAAAAGGGAATAGCCCATTCGATTGCTTATTTGGGAAACATTGTTGAGTTATGGGAAAGACTGGAACAAAGAAATGTTTTGGTTCATCTTGGCTCTGATCAAACTTCATTGCATAATCCCTGGGCAGGAGGATATTATCCCATTGGATTAAGTTATGAGGAATCAAATAAAATGATGGCTCAAAAACCTGAGGAATTTAAAAAATATGTTCAAGAATCATTAAGAAGACAAGTTACTGCAATTAATAAACTTGCTGACAAAGGAATGTATTTCTTCGATTATGGTAATGCCTTTTTATTGGAATCAAGCAGGGCAGGAGCAGATATTATGAAATCGGAAGGTAAGTTTAAATATCCATCCTATGTTCAGGATATTATGGGCCCAATGTGTTTTGATTATGGATTTGGTCCATTTCGATGGGTATGTACATCATCAAAGCCCAAAGACCTTGATCTTACTGATAAAATTGCCATGGATGTACTCGAGGAAATTGCTCAGACTGCTCCAATTGAGATTACTCAGCAAATGAGAGATAATATTCGCTGGATACGCGAAGCAAAAACGAATAAACTTGTTGTTGGTTCGCAAGCGCGTATTTTATATGCTGATTGTGAGGGCCGAACAAAAATCGCCACAGCTTTCAATAAAGCGGTAAAAGATAAAAAGCTTTCTGCTCCTGTGGTTTTAGGACGTGATCATCATGATGTTTCTGGTACCGATTCTCCTTTCCGCGAAACTTCGAATATTTATGATGGTTCGCAATTTACGGCTGACATGGCTATTCAAAATGTTATTGGCGATTCATTCCGAGGTGCTACATGGGTTTCAATTCATAATGGCGGTGGAGTAGGATGGGGTGAAGTAATTAATGGAGGCTTTGGAATGGTTCTGGATGGCAGTGAAGATGCCGATCGCCGGTTACGAATGATGTTGCATTGGGATGTAAATAATGGTATTGCCCGACGCAGCTGGGCTCGTAACAAGGAAGCTATTTTTGCAATTAAGCGCGAAATGGAACGAACACCAAATCTGAAAGTTACAATTCCAAATGTTGCTGATGACTCGATTATTGATAAGTTATTCTAATTTATACAAAAAAAGCGGGCTAAACGGCCCGCTTTTATATTATAATTTAAAAACAATCGGAAAAGTAAAACTTACCGGGACTTTAACGTTTTTGTGTTTGCCTGGTTTCCATTTAGGAGATTCAGAAACAACTCGCAGCGCTTCCATGTCGAGATCTGAATGACCGGAGCTTTTTGCAATATTTACATTGGTTATAAACCCATTCTCATCGATTGTAAATCCAACCATTACAGTCCCTGTAATATGTTTTTGTATTGAATATACAGGATATATTAAATTTTCCTGAATATAATCTCTGAAGTTACTATTACTCTTGCCATCAAATATTGGCATGTCGTCAACTTCGTAATAAATATCTTTTGGTTGAGTGCTTCCTTTTTCCAGAATAACCTTTGTTTTATCGTAATTTAAAGTCCTATTGATTTTTCCTTTCTCATTATAATAATTCCATGTACCAGTTGGTATGTCGTTTTCATAAACACCTTTGGCAATCAACGTTTTCCCTGTCTTGTAAAACAAAAACTCACCATTTCTTATTTCGGGATCCGAAGATAACAATGTTCCCATTATTACAGTGTCGTTGCCCTCTTTTTCAATAATTAAAAAAGTATTATCAGGATTCTGAGAGATTATTTTTTCTAGTTTTTGAGGAGTTTGCTGTGCTAATGTTACAAAGCTTATGATTGAAACGTGTACGATAAGTAAAATTAATTTCTTCATAAGATTGGGTTTTAATTAATAATTCAATAAATATATTAATAATTAACGAATTATTTCTTTTTTGAGAAAAGCCTGATAAGCCAGTTTCGTTTAACCACACCAGCAGCCTCTTCAATCTCTTTGGCCCCACTATTAACATTTTTAACAGCAATCTCAACGCTATCGGCAAAGGCTGTATCGTAAATAAGTCTTGAAATAAGTCCTTGTCCCAGAGCTATTTCATTCGTAATATTTGCCAGGTTGTCAGCAATAACTTTTGCTCGTTCTGTTGTATAATCAAGATTTTGTCCCGCTCTGCTTATCCCTGAAGTAAAAGTGGTATCGGTAAAGATTTTAGCGTAAATACCTTTTCCCTTGTTCATTTGCTCAGTTAAGGTAGCTAGGTTTTTTGTAGTTTTTTCGAGGTCTTCGCCTGCTTTAAAAATATTATTTGCCAATGTGGTATCAGAAAGGAGCATTCCAATAGCACCTTGTTCCTGAGATATTTTACTTGAAATGTTCGCAATATTATTGGTAAGCTCCGCTGTTTTTTTAGCAATTGTGCTTAAATCCTTAGCAAACGATTCATCAGCAAAGAATTTCCCAAAAGCACCTTCGCCGCGATTAATTTTATCGGTAATATCGGCTATGTTTTTTGTAATAATTGTGGTGTTTTTTGTTGATGTGTGTAATTGCCTAAGGATTTTATCAATCTGAACAGCTTCGATTGTTTCTAATAAGTCTCCGTCTTTAACTATCTCAGCATTAGAACTCCCCGAATAGATATAAACCACTTTAGTACCCATAAGTCCTTCAGGAACAATCTCCATCTTTGAGTCTTTTCTAATAAACTGCTTTACATCGCTCTGTATATGTAGATCAATTTGCACAAGTGAGTCATTTACAATTTCAACTCGTGTAACTGTGCCAATATTTATTCCTGAAAAACGAACATCATTTCCGATTTTTATTCCACTAATATCTTTAAAAACGCCACTTAACCTAAAATTTCGGCTAAAAATACTTTCCTGACTACCAATGTAATAGATTCCTAAAATAAAAATAATTATACCTATCCCAACAAAGGAGCCTAATCGAATATTATTTTTTCTTGTATTTTTCATACGCTGTAATTTTTATTCAACTTTAAAATAGGATTTTACCCATTCATCGTCCGAATTTTTAAGTTCGTCGAATGTTCCTTGGGCAATGAAAATTCCATCTTGGAGGATCAGCATCCGGTTTGATGTAATTTTAGCACAATTCAGATCGTGAGTTATAATTATTGATGAAGCGTTGTATTTGGTTTGTATTTCAACAATCAGATTGCTTATTTCTCTTGAAGTTAATGGATCGAGACCTGTGGTTGGTTCATCATAAAGAATAATATCGGGTTTTAAGATTAAGGTACGTGCTAATCCAATTCGCTTTTTCATTCCTCCCGAAAGCTCCGAAGGCATTTTATGCATTGCATCTAATAACCCGACATTTTCAAGTGCTTCAACAATAAGTTCTTCAATGATATTTGGGTCTTTTAAAATTTTATTCCGGCGCAAGGGAAATTCCAGGTTTTCTCTAACTGTCATTGAATCGTAAAGTGCATTCCCCTGAAAAATAAAACCTATCTTTGATCTTAATTCATTTAATTCTTCTGGATTCATGGATGTGATTTCTTGTCCAAAAACCTTTAGCGATCCTGCATCGGGCTGAATCAATCGTACAATGCATTTAATTAAAACCGATTTTCCAATACCAGATTTCCCTAAAACAACAACATTCTCCCCTTTTTTTACAGTTAAGCTAATGTCTTTTAAAACAGAATTTCTGTTAAAAGATTTCTTCAAATGGTTAATTTCAATAACGTTTTCGCTATCAGAATGAGGTAATATGGATTCTTCAAAATACATTTCGGATTAATTAAAAATAGTAAATAATTCGGCTAATTGAACTGCAACTAAATCGATAATAAATATTACCAATGATGAAATTACCACTGCTGAATTGGCTGCTTTACCAACACCTTCGGTTCCATTTTCTGAGTAATATCCTTTGTAGCAGCCGATAAT
>JAIFLC010000173.1 GCA_020049295.1 Bacteroidota bacterium | reverse complement strand
GCTCCACCAAAACCGATAGAATTAGATGAGTTAGTGTAACTTAAGTTTGACTGATAAACTTCTTTAACACCAATTTGAGTATGCAAATAACCTATACTTAGTAGGAATTTCTCGCTAAATTTGTATTCAAGACCAATTGCAGCTTCCCATAATCCTTTATTAATTAATTGATCATTTTCAACATAAACACCATTTAATTTTTTACCATAATTGGCTTGTTTATCGAAATAATAATGTCCACCAACCGCAACAGAGAATTTATCTGTAATTTTATAATCAGCACCAATTGTAAATTGTGCAGGCATATCGTTATTTACTTCTTCTCCGTCAGGGAACATGTAGATTGGATTTCCTGTTGCATCCATATCTATTGCAAATCCTTTTGCTGAATCAAAGACTTAAGTTTACGCCAATAATAGGTGTAAAGCCTGATCCTTTTTGTTCAATATCGCCTTCTTGATCATCTAAAAGAACTGATGCAGCATAATTCTTTTGAGCTACTCCATTTAAATATAAAACTGCGGCACCATTGGTCATTCCTGAATTATACAGTCCCTGTGATGAAAGGATTCCTATGGCGGTTGCATTAGTTAGAGCGTCTCCAGCTGGTAAAGTAGAAACATATCCAGAAACGTTTGTAATGTTAGTGTAGTTAGCTTCAAAAAAAGCCGACGCATCATAGGGTGTTCCACTAGCATCATAAATAGTAATGTCATTTAAATGACCAACATAGGTGTTGGTAGCTGAAACATAACGAGCACCTAAATAAACTGCAATCATATCATTTATGGCATAGGTAACACCTAACTGATATCCATAATAAACAGATGATCCTTCAAGGTAAGCATCAAGACTATATGATGTCATATCAATAGGGGCGTTAATCATTGGAACTAAATCAGATGCTGACATATCGAACATAGGTAAGCCTTTTTCGAATGTTGCACTTCCTCCACCACCAATTACATTAAAACCAAAAGAAACTGCAATTTTTCCTTTTTTGTAAGCAGCATAAACACTTGCGAATTTAGCAGTAAATACTGATCCTTCAAAATCACTTGTATTTAAATACTGGTAATCTGAAGTGATATACCTATTCTGGCTTATAATCTGATCGTTTAATGAAATATATAAACCATCACCCAATTTTGCTAAACCGGCAGGATTAAAATATACTGCATCGATACCTGTTGAAGCATCGCGTGCAAACATACGAACCCAGGCAGCACTTTGGTTGGTATTGGTAACAATACCTCCTGCATGAGAGAATAATGGGAATAACATAATCCCGATAAATAATAATGCTAGTCTTTTCATGTGTAGAATTTTTTTAGGTTATTATTTTAAGAACAATTTTATTTTCATTTTTAGGCTTATCCATAGCCCTGGATTGAAAATTATTTTGATTAAAGGATTAAAGATAATTTTTCTGTTGAATAAAAAGAAAATTTTTTCGACCAAAATTCGGCTTATAGCAATTCAAGCCCGCTAACTATCAATCAATAACTTAATATACAGATATTTATAAAGTTATATATTTGTTGTAAGTGGCTGTATTTTATTGACCAGTTTTTAAGATTATTCGAAAAAATGGTTTGTATTTAGCACTATCTGTTAAAAAAAGGTTGATCTTAGTAGTGGTTTATCTTGTGCTTTGGTTTTTTCTCTGCATCCAAAGGCAATGTTTAATCCAACTCTAAAATTTAAGGATGTTGTTTGATGTCCCCACAATGCAGCTGAAGCATTGTCGGCAATAACATAGATTTGCAACGGAGCACCTCCAAGCACAAGTCCAATTCCAATATTGTTATACGAGCCATTCATTATAGAGTAGCTGATGGTTGTCGATAATCCTCTTATTGGACGTGCATTCGCCGAGAATGTATATGCGCTGGATAGATGATCATTAAAATAATAACCACGATAAAGAAAACTTAGATCAAACTTTTTAGATACTAACCACGAGGCTCCAACATAAATTTTTGTACTTAGGCTAGTCGTAAAACTTGTAGCTTGATTGGTAACCTTAAAACTATTTTCGAGTGAATCAAGAATCTCTTCGAATAGACTATTGAATGATGCAGAGTCATTTGTATTTAATTCACCTAAGTCAACTCCTTTAAAAGTAAATTCCCCATTTAAAGCAAGATTTGTAACATCTGTGTCCCACTTAATATAACCTAAATCAACTACGCTAAATGACAAGGCCAGTTTTTTAACGGGTTTGTAGTAGATCCCAAAATCAACACCAAATCCCATATTGTTATGTTGCATTGCATAATCAATATAATCAATACTATCCAATCCAGTCTCATCGAATCCATCAAATTCTCCTTCGGCTGTTGTTTTAGCATCTAATGGAACTGATGTATTTATGATTGTGTTTGCATGTATATAAATAGAATCGCGGGAAGAATACATCCCCATCGAATTATTACCCATTACTTCAGCCACATGTCCAAAGAGCACTTTACCTCTAATACCAATTGTAAGATTGTTGCCTATTTGTTTTGAAACGCCTAATCCATATTCGCGCCAAAAAATACCATTAACTCCCAGTGTACTGAAATCTGCAGTTTCATTGAAGAATTTTTCGTTACCGTATAATGCTAAAACCATCAGATCTTTTGGATAATTAAACGACACATCGAGTTTTTCTGATAAATTAAACGTAAAATACCATTTTTTAACTCTGAAACCGAATGTTAACAGATCGGTCTGAAGATTCTCAAAAAAATAATTGTTGTTATCAAGTTTATCTATAAAATCACCCTTATCGTAATTTGCATCAGGATTCAGGAATAAAATCAAAGAATCATTTGTTGGATGTTTTTTTACGATATCGCTTAGGCTATATGCATTATTTCCAACACCCATTTGAACGGAAGATACAACAGGTAACCCTAAGAAAAAATTACATGTTGGCTGAATAGCCGGATTCATAAAGGTTGATTGTGGAACCCGGTTCATATAATATAAGGTTTGACTATCCTGGGCCTGCAAGTTGGTTAATAAACAAAGGTTTAAAACCAATAAGCCAGTAATATATATATTTTTATGTATTCTCATGGTTTTAAATCTTTATAAGTCTCGGGTATTTATTTTTAAATCGACATCAACACTAATCTTAAAATCGACTTTATAATAATTAAAAAACTTGACATAAACATTTTCATCATATTGAGGTGTTCTTAGCCCGGCTTTAATAAATGCATATCGAACAGTTTCAAGGTTTGCAATTTCATCACCCGTATATTGTACAAGAATTGTTTTTGTACCCGGATACTGGACAATATTATCAGCATCTAAAATTCCTGATTTTATAAGAGGTTGCTGGTCTATTCCAAACAAAGTATCAACGGGGGCATATAATGAATCTACAAAATACACCTGTAAATCAATATCGATTGGGAGTCCATTGCTTGCTGTAAGCAGAATATTAGCTTGCTCAATCATATCGGTAATATCACCCAAATCCCCCATATCCAATTCAATGGTATCTTGCAATGCAAAATCATTGGTTTTAAACCAAACTGGCAGTACAAATTCAAATCCAATATCAATTAAACTTGCATCAGAAACAAAGTTGTATGGTCCTGTTGGTCCATCAGGATTTGAAGTTGCTTTAACGCTGTATATGATTGATGTAGGCAAGAATCCCAGAAAATCAGATAAGTTGGTATTTGATCCATTAAGAGACCATGTTGATTCTTTAACTTCCCCATATTCTGAAAGTGTTGGAAAATCAAATCGATATGGATTTATCGATGGATCAAGAGTTAATTGCAGGGAGTCGCCTTCGGAGTTAAATGCTGTAAACCTGGTTATATTTGCTTCTGCAGGTACACCAAACGAATTACTAATATTAAAATTAACCTGTGGGTCTGCAAACTGAATATTACCTTCAAATAATTCGTTATCAAAAACATCAAGTTCAATAGAATCGGCCTGACCCATTAATTCGTAATCGCCAACATATCCGAAAATAGCTTCAAAATCAAGATTCTGAATAGTAGCAACTATTTCGATTTGGTCGGTAGGAAGTATTGGACTTCCCTCGTTATAAAGCTCTACATGAAAATCGACTGGCAGAAACAATGAATCGCTTCCAATAGAATCATTCAGTTCAATTACATAATCATTAAGCGGAAATGTATTATTTGATGAAAAGGTTCCACTTGGGTCATCAATAATTATTGTCTGAGAAAAGGCTATTCCATTTTTTCGAATAGTAGGGCAGGAAATCACAATCGTACCTGTATGTTTAAACTCAGAACTGATATTAAAAATCATATCTCCAGCATCAAGATATATACTATCAATTTTTTCATCATTACTAAATGAAAAAGGAAAATTTTCCTCTCTGTCTATCGAGACCGTTGTCCATATTGGAGGAAAGAAAAAATCTGCTTCGATAAAATATTCAAAGAAATCCTGATTGGGGACTTCTAAAATTTCTTCAGAACCATATGAAAAAAGCGAATCGGTAAATGAGAAATAAAGCAAACCATCTTCGTCTGTATATAGATATGAAGTACTATCAAGATCTTTGATTAAATCATTAATGGTTAATGTTCCGTATCCTGCGGGTGCAAAAAAACCAGCCTCAAGTTCAACGTCAGTAATCAGTCTGTCGAGCTGAAATTCATCTTGCATGCACCCACTAAAAAGAATTGAAATCAATAAGATGACAATTCCTTTTTGCAATTTTAAATACCTTAATCGATACATAATACAAATTATTAGTTCATTAATGGTTTACTAATTTACGGAATAATTATATAATAAGTTATAATTGGTTCCCACAATTAAGTTAAAACTGGTACTTCCTCTCTCAAAGAAACCAATTGTAAATTTTGTACTTCCTCTTAGTGGAAATCCTGTATAAAGTTTTCCATCGTTGTTAAACAAATAAATCTGGTTTGTTGTTTTTGAAACTACACCTAATTTTCTGTCATCATAAGAAAAGTAGAAATAAATGGGAGCATCTGTAATTATTTCATCAAAAGTATATTCAAAATATAGAGAACCATTTTGTTTATAAACTTCGAGAAGGTTTTCATCCATAAAAAGATACTCTTTACTCCCATCACCATCTAAGTCCTGATAGTCGAAAAAATGGTTGGCAGTATATTTTCGGATGGTTTGTTCTTCAACCTTTCCATCAAAATAAATCATTTTTATTGTTCCGGAAGTATCGGTTGTTACTACTCGTGGTTTTTGACTCTCGGTTTCGAGTATAAAGTGATTATTTGCCGATTTAATAAACTGGTTTTTTATTCGTATACGCTCTTCACCCTTTCGATTTAAAATATAAATGCGGTAACTATCGGCAAACATAATATAGTCGTTGGTATTTACAGCAAAATGCTGGATTGATGTAGTAATTGTTTTATCCGATTGCTGAAAAGTCCATCCATTAACAAGGTTACCAAGAATATCATAGGCATAAATATTTTTATTACGGCAAGGGATGAACAATCTGTAATCTCGGTTATTTTCATAATCGAAAACCGAAAGACCTGCGGTAGATGGGGATCGCAGCTTTATCGGATAACGCTCAACATAATTTCCATTTCGATCAATTAAGTGTATCTGGTTTTGGGTGCTGAATAATAATTGTAGCTTCCCGTTTTTGTAATAATCAATTTGGTAAATATCGCTGTTAATTTTTTCGTTAAGCTGGATTTGCCATAATACTCTACCAACTTTGTTAATTAGATAAATTTTATGATTCAGGTCCTGAACAAAAATTTCATTCTCTTTTGAATAATGATTTGTAACCAGCGTGGGTTTAAAATCGATTACAGTATCTAACCGGCTTTCCCATATTGTAATCGCTTCGGCTCTTGTGTCAGGGATGTATTTTAAAAATAAATTGTTATAAATCATATCGTTGGTTCTGCTAAACTGAATAGCAAAAGCCTGAAATTTCTTAAAAATTTCTTTGTTGGTATTAAATTCCTTTTTAAGATTGTCGTTTAAAATATTGGCAATCAGATCTGTAGATCTGAACATATTGCAATAAAAGTAGAAATTTGATTTTGTTGAAAGGAACTCAGTAAACTGAGAAAATTTCACATCGAATTCAAGTGTTTTTTTAAGAATATTAGCATGAATGAATTTCATTAAAGCATCTTCTGAGTCGCTAAAAATGAGGTAATTATCAATAAATGTGCAATATTTAAAGTTTGTTTCAGAAAAAAGGAACCCAAAAAAATTATCAAATACATTCAGTGCCGGAAACCTATAAATTTTATACACAGTTTCTTTATCGATGCGTGTTTCTTTAATATAGTCTCTGAATTTCTTATTTTCTGAATCGGCAATATTTTCAATCATCGATTCGAGTGTATTTTCAGCAATGCTTTTTCCTTTAATTTGCATTACCATATATTTATTCTGATGCTTGTCCGAATCTGTATTATCTGTCATTATCAAACCTATTTCCTGATCGAGTAATCCCAGAAAATCTTTTTCAAGATCTATACTGTATTGATTTTTAAATTTATCAATCATTAGCTTATAGGAATTGAGTTTTCCCAGCTTTTCGAGATATTTTTTAAAGTTTTCGAGATATTGATTTATGTTGCTAATGCCAAAGGAAAAGAAAACTGAAGTATTTGATGGTAAAATACTATTCATTTTATGTTCAACAGGTTGCTGTTGCATAAAAATGTTAAGATAATTGTTAAGGGCACTATTACTAAATGTAAATCCATTGAGCAATACAGCATCTATTTTAATTGTTAAATCAAGCTCTGCCCAATTGCCAAGATTACTGAAATCATTTATTTTAGATTCTAATGTTGTATTAAAGAGTAATGAAGCTATTTCTGGAAGGTGATTAAAATTAATGTAGATATTTGCATCCACATTTTTGCCAGCCGTTTTAGACACTTTTAAAAAACCAGCATCGTTCTTTAACGATTCATTCGTTTCGGTTTGGCGCAATGCCTTTTCAAGCATTGCGTTCGATGGACTAAGTATTAATAACCCTTTAACAAAAGAAAAATATAAATCGTTTTTATTCTGATCTGTTTTAATATGATAAATAACAGTATTAGCAAAGCTCCTTTTCCCTGGTTGCTGGCTTATGCCTAATTTAGCTGAAATACCTTCGAGTATTATTTTTTTGTCACGCGAAGCGCTAAGCGGCAAATAATACAACAAACCAATATTTCTTTTACTTAGTTTATGAATAGAGATTACTATTTCTTTCTGATAAAAAATCTCTGATAATATCGGAATCTGACTGGCAAAATCGCTAATAAAAGCAATATCCGCATCAAACTGATTAAATGCGGGCATATTCTTTAATTCTGTCCAGATTTCATTTCCCGCGCGAAATTGATTAAGCTTTGTAATGCTGTTCTGACTTTTAATGATTATCGAAGCATCAATCGGAACAGCCTGAATGGCTTCGTAGTTTGGAAGTCGTTGTTCCTTTATAAATATATAACCAAAAACAATTGCTGCAATGATTAATAATACAAGTATGGTAATCGCGATTTTTTTTAACATGGATTTTGACTGTATTTTGATACCGATCAAATTTATTAAAATAATTGCATAAGTAAAACTGAATTAACGTTAAACCTATAGATCATTTCCAAATCTATATCCTAAATTTGTAGCGCTTTTATAATAATGGATAATATGAAAATTATTTTAATTTCTTTTTTGAGTTTTATTAGCATTAATGTTTTTGCTCAAACGCTCAAAATAGTAGATGCAGAAACACAAGAACCAGTTGCTGACATGGCGCTATTTAATAAAGTTAAAAATAAATCATCGCTTTCAAATGCTGAAGGATTGGTTAATATTAATGATTTTACATTAGATGAGTTAATTTATTTTCAACATCCTACTTACAAACGATTAAGATTTACTAAAAAGCAACTTATCGAAAAAGGATTATTAATTTATGTCGAAAAAGAAGTTGTTGAGCTCGAAGAGTTTGTCATTTCCGCTTATCGATGGGAGCAAAACAGAGAAGAAGTACCTAATAAAATATCTGTTATATCACGAAAAGAAATAGAATTTGATAATCCTCAAACAGCAGCCGATTTATTGGCAAAATCAAATGAAGTGTTTGTGCAAAAAAGTCAGTTGGGTGGCGGTAGCCCAATGATTAGGGGATTTTCAACAAATAAAATATTAATGGTTATTGATGGTGTTCGAATGAATAATGCCATTTACCGAGAAGGAAATCTACAAAATGTGATTTCGCTCGATCCAAATGCAATTGAAAATAGTGAAGTGATATTTGGTCCGGGTTCTGTAACCTATGGCAGTGATGCCTTGGGAGGTGTAATGGATTTCCATACGCTAAGAGTTAAACTGGCCACAGGTCGTACTATTGAAATCACCGGGAATGCTTTAACAAGATATTCATCGTCAAATAATGAAAAAACTACTCACCTCGATTTTAATATTGGAACTCCGGTTTTAGGACTGCTAACAAGTATTACCTATAGCGACTTTGACGATCTTAAAATGGGAAGTAACGGAAATGATGATTATCAGCGCAACGAGTATGTTACTAAAATCAATGGCGTCGATTCAATCGTTGCAAACGGCAATCCAAACGAACAAATTGAATCGGGTTATAATCAGGTTAATTTTATGCAGAAAATTCGCTATAAACCATCCGAAGAACTTGATTTTATTTACGCATTCCATTTTTCTAAACTAACAGATGTTCCACGATATGATAAGCTGATTGAATACAGAAATGGCTCGTTACGATATGGCGACTGGTATTATGGTCCTCAAAAATGGATTATGCATTCGTTAATCATGAATTATAAAAAGTCAAATCTCTTTTTTGATGATCTGAAATTGACACTTGCTTACCAGGATTATGAAGAAAGCAGACATGACCGAAAATATAGAAGTAATGAACTTTTTGAACGCACCGAACAAGTTGGAGTATATTCGTTGAATCTGGATTTTGACAAAAACCTTAACCGTGATAATCAATTCTTTTATGGAGTTGAAGCGGTATATAATTCAGTAACATCAACAGCTCATGTAAAAGATATTACAACAGGCACAAAATCTCCTGCCGATACCCGATATCCTGATGGCATAAATAATTATTCCACTCTTTCGGCATATCTAAGTTATAAAGAAAATTTCAACAAAAAATTTACAACAATAGCTGGGGTTCGTTTTAATTATGTAAACTTATATTCAACCCTTGTTGATACTGCGTTTTTTAGTTTTCCATTCGACAAAATCAATTTGAGCACAAGTGCATTAAATGGCTCTGTGGGGTTTGTTTATAAACCAACCCAAATATGGCAATTCAATTTAAACCTATCAACAGGATTCCACGCTCCAAACCTCGATGATATGGGCAAGATATTTGAATCAGAACCGGGCAATGTAGTTGTTCCGAATGAAAACCTTAAATCGGAATATGCTTATAATATTGATTTGGGTATTCAGAAGGATTTTGCAGATATTGCAACAATTAGCCTTACTGGATTTTATACTTGGCTAAATAATGCCATTGTACGACGCGATTTTACATTTAATGGGAATGATTCAATTTTATACGAAGGCGAGATGAGCAATGTACTTGCCATGGTTAACACCGATAATGCAACGCTTTATGGTTTTAATGGGGCCCTGAAAATAAATTTACCTTTCGACTTTAAGTTCGAATCCAACATAAATTATACACATGGCGAAGATCAGGATGGAGTTCCAATGCGCCATGCAGGACCTTGGTTTGGTAGTACTCGTTTGGGGTATTCGAAAAATAGCTTGAAAGCTGCTGTTTATTTAAATTATAATGGCGAAATAAGTTATAATAACCTACCGCCGAGCGAACAGGAAAAACCAACCATTTATGCAACGGATGAAAATGGAAATCCTTATTCACCATCGTGGTACACATTAAATTTTCTGGCATCCTATAATTTTAAATTTGGTGTTTCTTTAAATGCGGGTATCGAGAATTTACTCGATGTACGATATAGGCCATACTCATCCGGAATTGTTTCTCCGGGTCGTAATTTTATTATTGGTTTACGAGCAAGGTTCTGATTTTTTCAGATTTCATATTTTTTGGTTCAAAGATTGTTATTGAAAATATAATTTTGGTATTTTTAAGTTGGATTTGATTTAAACCATATCGTATGAGATATTTGATTTTAATAGCAATAATTTCGATTTTTTCCATCTCGCTTAATGCTCAGGAAACAAGGAAACCCAGATCAAAAAACACCCATGACGATAAAGCACGATTCGAGAAAGAGGTTTTTAATAAAGAGCTTGGCGAAGAATCTGAAATACAAAATAAGCAGCGACAATATGATTTAATTCCAGAAAAATTACCTGATTGGTTTTTTGAACCTGTTTCTGAAAATCCGATCCGTATAGTTGGTATTTCAGATCCCGGAATGGAAAGAAAATTAGCTTACAATCAAGCTATTTTAAGAGCTAAAGCTGTTTATGCCTTGGTAAATCATTGCACAATTAGCAATATCGCTGATGATTATACAAATTTACGAGAATCAGGTAACCAGGGATACTTTGAAACTAAATTTCAGGATTTTACCATTTCTAAGGCATTAATACCATATAAAAACAACGCGGTACATGTTATTGATACATTCTTTACTAAATACAGCGAAGCAATTGTTTTAGTTGAAATTGGAACCACTAATGATCCCTATTCCGATACTCTTGAAGTAAAAGGAGAACATCTGCAGATTTATACTGAGCAGGGTAGCAAAAGAGAGAAAATAGAGTTTTTTAACCTATCGGTAAATGACTTAAAAAATAGTAATGATTCGACTGAAAAAGTACTCCAGTATAATTTTCGTAAGCTGAATAAAAACTATGACATTGCATCTTTATATGGTAACAGAATGATTGATTTTCCTGAGCGTTCATTTAATTATATTGCAGCAACCGACTTTGAAAAAGACAGCACCGATAGCGATTTTCAGGCAAATACACTGGCTCTTGGATTATGGAATGCATATTTATGTGGAATCCTAAACAACATTACCCAGTTATCAAAACAACTAGCCAGCCATGTAAAAAATACAAATGATTTTTATACACTAAAAAACGAAGGACTAATAAGAACTGTAGCTCGTAGCAAAGCGCGATTCGAAATAAATAAGTTTAAATTAATCAAAAACGAGATTTATATTGATTTGTATGGCGAGATAAAGCGATAATAGATTATGTAAAAAAAATCCGAAGATTAATGCTTCGGATTTCTTTTTATATTTTAATAAAGGAAAACTATTCTCCACCGCTACCACTATATCCTCTAACAATTCCTCTTTCTGATGATTTTATGAACTCGAGGATGTAATCTTTTTCTTTCGAAGCGGGTATGCTTTCTTCGATAAACTTAAACGCTTGCGTTACATTTTGTTCTTTAACAAATATTTCGCGATATATATCCTGGATTTGAGTAATTAATTCGTTCGAAAATCCACGGCGGCGCAAACCTACCGAGTTTATTCCGGCATAAGTTAATGGTTCACGGGCAACCGTAACATAGGGCGGAACATCCTTGCGTACCAACGATCCTCCCGAAATCATTACATGTCCACCAATATGTACAAACTGATGTATTTGAACATCACCACTGATAACCGCATAGTCATCAATAATAATCTCGCCAGCCACATTGGTACTGTTCGAGATAATGATATTATTTCCCAGCTTGCAGTCGTGACCAATATGCACATAAGCCATTAGCAGACAGTTGTTGCCAACAACAGTTTTTCCTTTTGATGCTGTTCCTCTGTTTACGGTAACACATTCACGCAATGTAGTGTTATCACCAATTTCGGCAGTAGTTTCTTCGCCTTTAAACTTTAAATCCTGCGGAATAGCTGAAACAACTGCACCCGGGAAAATCCGGCAGTTTTTACCAATTCGCGCACCTTCCATTATTGTTGCATTGGGTCCTATCCAGGTTCCATCGCCTATAACAACATTTTTATCAATCCATGCAAATGCTTCGATTTTTACATCTTTACCAATTTTGGCCTCAGGATGAATGTATGCAAGTGGTTGATTCATAAATTTATTCTTCTTTTACTTTAGTAATTTGTGCCATTAATTCGCCTTCCATAACCAGTGTATCACCAACAAAAGCTTCACCCCACATTAGCGCAATGCCTCTGCGTATAGGTTGTATTAGCGACATCTTAAAAATGATTGTATCACCGGGAACTACTTTGCGTTTAAATCGTACTTTATCAATTCGTAAAAAATAAGTCAAATAGTTTTCAGGATCTTCAACTGTATTTAAAACTAAGATTCCTCCAATCTGAGCCATTGCTTCTACTTGTAAAACACCCGGCATTACCGGCTCATCAGGAAAATGACCTACAAAAAACCCCTCATTCATAGTTACATTTTTTATACCAACCACAGACGTGCTGTCCATCGATATAATCTTATCGACCAATAAAAACGGAGGACGATGAGGTAATATTTTCTTAATCTGATTTATGTCGTACAACGGATTAATATTTGGATCATAAACCGGAATATTCGGTTTGGATGAATTTCGTTTTATGTCTTGCTTAATAATTTTTGCAAGTTGAGTATTTGCGTAATGACCAGGTCGTGATGCAATAAATTTACCTTTAATTCTTTTTCCAATCAGCGTAAAATCGCCTAGCATATCCAGTAACTTATGACGTGCAGGCTCATTAGTAAAATGTAATTCCAGGTTGCTTAAAATACCATTTGGTTTTACTTTTACATGAGGTTTATTAAAAACATCTGCAATCCTGTCAAGCTCTGTCTGCTCTACGGGGTGTTCCATAATAACAATGGCATTTTCAAGATCGCCACCTTTGATAAGATTGTTTTTTAACAAAAACTCAAGCTCATGAAAAAATACGAAAGTACGACAAGGTGCAATTTCTTTAGCAAAATCAGTTGTTCTTTCATCAAATGATGCAAACTGATGACCTAATACTTTCGAATTATAATCGATAAGAACATTTACAGAAAAATGATCATCTGGATAAGCTACTATTTCAATATTGTTTTTTTCGTCGCGATAAACTGTTTTTTCTCGAATAACATAATAGTCTTTTTCGGCATCCTGTTCTTCTGTTCCAACTTTCAAAATGGCTTCGACATATAATCTCGAGCTTCCATCAAGTATAGGTGCTTCCGGGCCATTCATTTCGATTAAAACATTGTCTATTCCAAGTCCGGTTAATGCTGCGAGAGCATGTTCAATGGTATGAATCTTTACTCCTTTATCTTCAATTGTTGTACCTCTTGATGTTTCTACAACTAGATCAACATCAGCATTTATAATTGGTGAACCAGTCAAGTCAACCCGACAAAACTTAATTCCATGATTAACAGGTGCTGGTTTATATGTTAAAGATACTTCGTATCCGGTATGTAAACCTTTACCTTTAAGGGTTACTGGCTGGCTAATAGTTACTTGTTTATCAGTCATTATGGTAAATATTCGGTTAAAAAAATTTTCGCAATTTACGAAATTCTAATTTACGACAGTACGTTTTTAAAAATATTCTGTTTAAACCAACACAACTTCAGTTACTTTTGATTACTTTTTAGTTCTTTAATTTCTTTCTCAAGTATCGAAATCTGTTTTAAGATTTCGGGTAGTTTTCTAAAACCCACATACGATTTTTGATAATCTGAAATTTTATACGCAGGAGCACCCATAACAATAAGATTTTCTTCTGTTATTGATTGGGCAATACCTGATTGCGCAGCAGCTTTAACCCCATCGGCAATAGTTAGATGTGGTGCAAAACCAACCTGTCCGCCAAACATACAGTTTTTACCAATTTTTGTTGATCCGGCAATCCCGCTTTGAGCAGCCATTACTGTGTTTTCGCCAACTTCAACGTTATGTGCAATGTGTGTAAGGTTGTCGAGTTTTACTCCTTTTCGAATAATCGTTGATCCCATTGTTGCACGGTCAATAGTTGCATTGGCACCAATCTCTACAAAATCTTCAAGTATTACATTTCCAATCTGAGGGATTTTTTTATAGTTATTATCCGATTGTGGTGCAAAACCAAAACCATCGGCTCCAATAACTGCACCAGCATGAATTGTGCAATTATTCCCAATAACACAATCTTCGTATATTTTTACACCGGCAAACAATGTTGTTCCTTCGCCAATGGTTACATTATCTCCAACAAATGTATTCGGATAAATACGAGCATTTTTTTCGATCATTACATTTTCGCCGATATAAGCAAATGAACCGATATAAACATTTTCGCCAAGTTTTGCCGTTGCCGATACCATAGATTTTTCTTCAATTCCGGTTTTTAGCACTTTTCCTTGCTGTGTAAGCTGTAATAGCGAAGCAAAAGCTTCATATGCATTCGGAACTTTTATTAGTGTTGGCTTAACCTCTTTTTCGATTTTAAAATCATTATTAATTAAAACAATCGAAGCCTGGGTTGTATATAAGTAGTTATTGTATTTTGGATTTGATAAGAAGGCAAGTGTACCGGGTTGAGCTTCTTCAATTTTAGCAACATTGTTAACTTTAACATCCGGATTACCTACAATTTCACCTCGTAAAAAGTCGGCAATTATTTTGGCTGTAAATTCCATCTATTTAAATTTAAGTATAAACTGTAAAAATAATACTAATCGGTTATAATCATTCGATTTCTTTTGGATAACATAAAAAATATTTTCGCACAGTTTTGGATAAAACAGACATGTTTAACATATCCGATGCCTCAGCAATATCAATAAGTCTGCCATCCTTGTATGCAATCTGAATTTTATCGTCGAATGCGCTATAGGCGTTTTTACTGATATCGTCGGTAAAAACAAAATAACGCAATTCATGTTCGGTAAAGTGTAATTTTTTTGATGCCTGAAACAAATGTTTTTCTATAATTTTTGTATCAAAGGGTTCGTTTTGTATTTCAATTCTGAATAGATTTCTATTTAATAGATTTTTCGAAAGGATCGATAATACTGGGTCTTTATCATTTTCCCAATGTTTTAATAACCCAATAATATCCGTATCATCAATCCTGGCAAATGTTTCTAATATATCTTTTGTATTTAGTTTCTTACCAGGATTATCAAAAAAGAAATGAAATTCATCAGTTAAATATATAGTATGGCCAAGTGAAATCAATTCTTTTACCCTTCCAAAAATTCGCAATAACAATTGCTCGGTAGAAATAACCGTTTTATGCAAATAAACCTGCCAATACATCAACCATCGGGCAATAAGAAATTTTTCTATCGAATAAATTCCCTTTGCTTCTACAACCAACTCATCGTTAGCAACACTTAACATTTTTATGATTCGATCCGAACTTACTACTCCTTCTGAAACTCCTGTATAAAAACTATCTCGACTGAGATAATCAAGCCGGTCCATGTCAAGCTGGCTTGAGACTAGCTGATGAAGAAATTTCTTTGGATATTGATTGGTAAAAATAGTAATAGCTAAATCGAGTTTCCCTTTATATTGTTCATTTAAATCTTTCATGTATAATAAAGAAAGCTCTTCGTGACTGTAATTTTCTATGATAACCTTCTCGAGTGTATGGGAATATGGCCCATGTCCAATATCGTGTAATAAAATAGCAATACTAACCGCTTCCTCTTCTTTTTCTGTTATTAAGAATCCTTTAGATCTTAATACCGAAAGAGCCGAATCAACGAGGTGTAATGCCCCAAGCGTGTGCTGAAAGCGGGTGTGAACGGCTCCGGGATAAACATACTCAGTTAAACCAAGTTGTTTAATTCTTCTTAAACGTTGGAAATAAGGGTGTTCGATTAAATCAAAAATAAGATCCGATGGGATATTTATAAATCCATAAACAGGATCATTAAGAATTTTTCGCTTATTTAATCGATTATCTTTCACTTATTTCTATCAATTGATTCTAAAACAAAAATAGAAGTTTTTAATTATAATAAGGAATTTACATATCTGTAAATTGAAAAAACTATTTTTTGGTCGAATAATTTTGTGATTTTCAAGATTATTTCTATTTTTGCGCCTGAAAAAGTGAGTAAAGAGATTTAGGGGACGATGTCCCCTATTTTATTACAAGTATAAAAATGATTACACGCGAAGAAATAATTGGTATTATTGAAGGTCTAGTTACCCAGAAAGAAGCATTTATAGTTGAAGTTAAAGTTAGTGCTTCGAACCATGTAATTGTTGAAATTGACAGTGTTAAAGGAATTACAATAGATGATTGTGCTGAAATAAGTAAAATTATCGAAAAAGAAGTTAATCGGGATATTGAAGATTATGAGCTTGAGGTTTCATCTGCTGGATTGTCTTCAGAGTTTAAAGTAATTCAGCAATATTACAAGAATATTGGTAATGAGGTTGAAGTTATTGTAAAAGGGGGAAAGAAAATTACTGGCCTTTTAAAAATTGTAAACGAAAATGGATTTTTAATTGTAACAACCAAAACGGAGAGAGTTGAAGGTAAAAAGAAGAGACAGTTAGTTGTTGAGGAGACTCCCTTATCGTTTGCCGAGGTAAAATCAACGAGATTAGTAGTACATTTTAAATAAAAGATAAAAATTATATACAATGGAAAATTTGAATTTGACCGATACCTTTTCGGAATTTAAGGAACTGAAGAATATCGATCGTGCAACCATGATGACCGTTTTAGAGGATGTTTTCCGCAATTTATTATTAAAACGATACGGCACTGATGAGAATTTCGATGTTATTATTAATATCGACAAGGGGGACTTTGAAATTTGGAGAAACCGTGAAATAGTTGAAGATGCTAACTTTGAAGATGGAAATTTGCAGATCCCATTATCTCAAGCTAAAAAAATAGATTCAGATTATGAAGTGGGTGAAGAAGTTACCGACGAAGTTAAACTTAAGGATTTTGGTCGCAGAGCAATTCTTGCTTTACGTCAGAATCTGACAAACCGTATTCTTGATCTCGAAAAAAATAATATTTACCTTAAATACAAAGATCGTATAGGTGATATCGTTACAGGTGAAGTATAT
The DNA here is from genome assembly GCA_020049295.1 of Bacteroidota bacterium. Lineage (GTDB taxonomy): Bacteria > Bacteroidota > Bacteroidia > Bacteroidales > UBA12077 > UBA12077. The sequence continues at coordinate 7,943 of JAIFLC010000173.1, read as the reverse complement.
CAGGTTTGGAAAAAAGAAATATTAGTTCTCGACGACGAAAACAATGAATTAATTATTCCAAAAGCAGAACAGATTCCTTCTGATTTTTTCAGAAAAGGTGATTCAGTTAGGGCTGTAGTTGTTCGAGTTGAAATGAAAAATAACAATCCTTTAATTGTATTATCAAGAACATCACCAGTATTTCTTGAGCGATTATTCGAGCTTGAAGTTCCTGAGATTTTTGACGGACTTATTACCATTAAGAAGATTGTTCGTATTCCTGGCGAAAGAGCTAAGGTAGCTGTTGAGTCGTACGATGAACGTATCGATCCAGTTGGAGCATGCGTTGGTGTTAAAGGTTCTAGAATACACGGAATTGTTCGCGAATTGAAAAACGAAAATATTGATGTAATTAATTTTACGAATAACACACAATTATTTATACAGAGATCATTAAGTCCTGCTAAAATAATTTCTATTAAACTAAATCAGGACGAAAAAAGAGCGGATGTATATCTCGAACCTGAGGAGGTATCTTTGGCTATAGGTAAAGGAGGATTGAATATCAAACTTGCCAGCCAGCTTACAGGTTACGAAATTGATGTATATCGCGAAGCAGAGACTGAAGACGATGAAGATGTTAGTATTGATGAGTTTTCTGACGAAATCGAACCATGGGTTCTGGATGCGCTCAAATCGATTGGTTGCGATACTGCAAAAAGCGTACTTGAATTAACAAGAGAAGATTTGATAAAAAGAACTGATCTTGAAGAAGAAACCGTTGATGATGTAATTCGTATTTTTAAAGCTGAATTTGAATAATTGATCGCATTAATTTGACAGATTCACTGGTTTTATGAAATTTTTAAATAGGTTACAATTAAATTATGACAAGCGATAAAACAGCAAGACTGAGTAAAGTAGCAAGAGAATTTAACGTAGGTATTTCAACTATTGTTGAGTTTTTGCATAAAAAAGGGTTTGATCTGGATTCAAATCCCAATACAAAAGTACCCGAAGAGCTTTACAATCTCCTTGTTAAAGAATACAGCTCTGATGTTTCCGCAAAAAAAGAATCAGAAAAACTGAGTCTTTCCAAGTTGCGCGAAAAAAGAGAAACAGTATCAATTAATGATGTTCATCAGCAAGCTGATGATGATACTGATGATGATTCATCGATACCAGAAGAAGAAATTCTTATTAAAGATAATAGTAGCCGAGGATCGCAAATCGGACAGGAACCAAAAATAGCTACCGATAAGGTTAAGATTGTTGGTAAGATTGATTTGGACAAGAAACCTACAAAAGCTGAACCAGAGAAAAAGGCTGCAAGTCCTGAAACAATTGCAGAACCTGAAGAAAAGAAACACACTAAAAAAGAAGAACCTGTCGAAGATAAAAAGGCAGATCAGGCAAAAGATACCGTTAAGGTTGTTGGTAAAATTGATCTTGATTCAATAAATCAAAAAACTCGCCCTGATAAAAAGACAAAAAAGCAAAAAGACGAAGAAAGAGAACAGAAGGAGTCGCCAAAAGTTGAAAGTAAAAAAGTTGAAAAAACTGTCGAAATTGAAGAGCAAATAAAACCGACAAAAGAAATATCAGATCAACCTGAAGCTGAACCAAAAAAAGTCTTTTTTAAATCAGAAATTCAAAAGCTTACTGGTCCAACGGTTGTTGGAAGAATTGATCTTCCTGTAAAAGACAAGGATAAAAAGCCAGTAGCATCATCGAATGATTTAAGATCTAAAAAGAAAAAACGTAAACGTATACACAAAGATTTTAAAGATCAAACTGCACCTACTTTAGAAAAGAAACCTACAGAGGGCACAGCATCAGAGCCAAGAAAAGATCATAGTTTCGGTAAACTAAATAAAAAGAAAAAAAGACAATTACGTCCTGAAATAAGTGAAGTAGATGTTCAGAAACAGATAAAGGATACATTAGCCCGATTAACAACAAAGGGGAAATCAAAAGGATCTAAGCATAGACGCGATAAACGTGATGCATTTACCCAAAAACAACAAGAAGACAGCATTAAGCTCGAAGCCGACAAGCAGGTACTTAAAGTTACTGAGTTTGTTTCAGTGAACGAACTTGCAACAATGATGGATGCTCCAGTAGTTGATGTTATCTCTGTATGTATGAATCTTGGTTTAATGGTTTCCATAAACCAGAGACTTGATGCTGAAACTATGGCTCTTGTTGCCGATGAGTTTAACTATAAAGTCCAGTTTATTAGTGTCGAAGTGCAGGAAGCTATTCGTGAAGAAGAAGATACAGAAGAAGAATTGATTTTCCGCCCCCCAATTGTAACTGTAATGGGTCACGTTGATCATGGAAAAACATCCTTACTTGACTTTATTCGTAAAGCAAATGTTATTGCCGGAGAGGCTGGAGGTATTACTCAACATATTGGTGCATACAGCGTTGAGCTTGATAATGGAAAAACCATAACATTCCTCGATACTCCTGGTCACGAAGCGTTTACTGCTATGCGTGCCCGTGGAGCACAGGTTACTGATATTGCAATTATTGTAGTTTCTGCTGATGATAATGTTATGCCTCAAACAGTTGAAGCAATAAACCATGCAAGCGCGGCAGGTGTACCTATTATTTTTGCAATAAATAAAATTGATAAAGCAGGAGCAAATCCTGAAAAAATAAAAGAAGAGCTTGCAAATATGAATTACCTTGTTGAAGAATGGGGTGGTAAATATCAGTCGCAGGATATCTCTGCAAAACAAGGAACGAATGTTGATTTATTGTTAGAGAAAGTTCTTCTCGAAGCCGAATTGCTAGATTTAAAGGCCAATCCGAATAAACGTGCTCATGGCACTGTTATTGAATCGGAACTTGATAAGGGACGAGGATATATATCAACCGTTCTAGTTGAAGCAGGTACATTAAAAATAGGTGATGTTATTCTAGCAGGAAGCTATTTTGGACATGCTAAAGCGATGTATAACGAACGTGGCAAGAGAATTGAAGAAGCCGGTCCATCAACTCCTGTGCAGATACTTGGTTTAAATGGCGCTCCACAAGCAGGAGATAAATTTAATATAATGGAAGGCGATAAGGAAGCAAGAGATATCGCTAATAAACGCGAACAATTGCAGCGTGAACAAAGCTTACGTACTCAGAAACATATTACTCTTGATGAAATCGGACGCCGAATTGCTATTGGTAACTTCCAGGAAATCAATATTGTTGTTAAAGGTGATGTGGATGGATCTATCGAAGCGTTGTCTGATTCATTAATTAAATTAGGAACTGATGAGATACAGGTAAATATTATCCATAAAGGTGTTGGACAAATTTCTGAATCGGATGTATTGCTTGCTGCTGCATCAAATGCTATTATTATTGGTTTCCAGGTACGTCCATCAATGAACGCTCGTAAACTAGCCGAAAAAGAAGAGATAGATATCCGTTTATATTCTATTATTTACGATGCTATAAACGAAGTTCGTGATGCTATGGAAGGAATGCTTTCGCCCGAAGTAAAAGAAGAAATCGTTGCTACTGTTGAGGTACGAGATGTATTTAAAATTAAAAAAGTTGGTTCTGTAGCTGGTTGTATGGTTCGCGAAGGTAGGATTACACGAAATACGATGATACGTCTTATTAGAGATGGTATTGTAATTTATACAGGTAATCTGGGTTCGTTAAAACGATTTAAGGATGATGTAAAAGAGGTTGTTTCGGGATACGAATGTGGTTTAAATATTGATAACTTTAATGATATAAAAGTTGGAGATATTGTTGAAGGTTATCAGGAAGTTGAAATAAAGAAAAAATTGTAGAATAGGACAACTATTAAATTAAAAAGGCTCGAAAATTTTCGAGCCTTTTTAATTCTATTAAAAGAATTAAGCTTGTAATAATTTTGAATAAGCAGCAGCATCTAATAATTCGTTTAATTCAGCTGCATTTTTAATAGCAATTTTAACAAACCAACCTTCGCCATAAGGATCTTTATTAACTACCTCAGGAGATTCTTCAAGTTTTGGATTAACTTCTAATACCTCACCAGAAACAGGCATAAACATATCAGAAACGGTTTTTACAGCTTCTACTGTGCCAAAAATTTCTTCTTTAGCAAGGTTTTCACCAACAGTTTCAATTTCAATAAAAACGATATCTCCAAGTTCTCCTTGTGCATAATCAGTAATACCTACATAAGCTTCGTTACCTTCAACACGAATCCATTCGTGATCTTTTGTGTACTTTAGGTTTTGTGGAATATTCATAATAAATTATTTTTAATTAAAATTCGCGTAAAAAAATTCAAGTCAAAATTAATTAAATTTTTTTATAAAATCGATTATTGGGTTAAAGTAAATCGCAAGCTAAATCCAAAACTGGTGTTTGATGTTGGATATGATCTAGATATAAATGGTTCTGTCGAGTTTCGGTCGTAAAATAATCGGATGGTTAATCGATCGCTTAACTGATAATCAGCTGATACTCCAATTACAATGGTTTCTTGTCCTGCAGAAATATAGTCATCATCTTCAGCTATCTTTCTAAGGATGGTCATATTATCACGGATCTTAAGATTAGCTCTTATATTTAAATCGCTTTTAAAATTTTCTTGTTGCTTGCCAAAATCGAAAATCAGATTAAAATTATCAAAACGATAACCTAAACTTACTCCAAGCTCATCACTATAAACATCAGTGATTTGATTATTAGAAAAACTAAGTGTTATGGTTCTCGATTTTTTCATTTCAAATCGGGTAGTAAGATTATTAATCCAGGTCATATCAATATTAATTAATGGCGCAAATTGCTCATTAATAGATACTGACGATATATTAAACTCAGGAATAAAGTTTGATTGCTGATCTATTATATAGCTATACCCGTCTTGTTCTGGTTTATATTCGAGGTTATTAATATATGTACCAACATTATAGGACGATCTGTAAGCATGACTTATATTAATTGATTTGAAAAACCTTTTTAGAAAGGGGATATCTTTTAACCTATCAAATCGGATATTCCAGTTTGGTAATGGTATTTTCTGAAAAATATCAAGGGATATTTTGTCATTATCAACAATGCCATATGCCGAAAGGAATGCAGGAATCATTACTTCTTGTGATAAACTTCCATAACCTTCATTATATCCCTCATCATTCGCATGTGGATCGTTTGGATCGTAGTAAAAAGTACTATTTGGAACACGTGTTTCGGATAAGCGACGGGAAATATCAACTCTGTTATTTTTAAAATCTTCGTATGCCTGTGAATAATAATTATTATCGCCCGAAATTTTTTCAAATGCCGAAAATATAGTTATATAAGTCATCGAAAAATTGCCGGTAATTTGTTCGTTATACGGATCTGTACCATACAAAGTAGGCAAATAGTACCTGTTATTGTTTTCAGAAATACTTCGGTTTGCTGTAAGATCGATTTTTAAACCACGGATAGGTTCAAGTGTTGCTCTGATGTTTAAGTTTTTATTTTCAGTCATCAGATAAGGATTAATCATAGAGGTATCATCGGTGTACCATTGATTATTTATGGCTTTTATTGCAAATTCATCGTCTTGCCATCCAAAAACAAATGGCCATCCGGGAGCTGATGATGGACTAAATGCATTATCCATCCCAAAAATTTGTGTTGTTTCAGTGTAGCCGGGCAAAGTCGTTCCATCAGTAATGGTATATGATGCTGAAATGTTTTTTACCGACATTAGCAATAAAGCAGTATTTTCAGCAATAAATAAAAACGGATTATCTTTCTTCTCAACCTTTCCTTCAACAGTTATGCTTACATCATCAAAATCTTTGTCTGTTTTAAAACGAACTTTATTTTTTGAGACAATATCGAGCTCTCCTTTTATTTCCTTACCATCTTTGTCTGTTGCTTTTATAGTAACAGTTTCTGTTCCTAAATTATGTTCAATATTCTTTGACCGGGCTGCTTTTAATGATGTTTTTTCTTCTTTATATATAACAGATTCAATTTTTTTACTCTTTTTTCGAGAAGTTTCACTACTGTATTTCTGATTAATTCGTTTCAAAAAGCCAAACTTATTGTACAGTGTAACCAGATTTGTTTGACCATTTAATTGTATTGTTCTTGAGTTCCTAATGGTATTACCCAGCTCTATGTCACTGTTTTTTAATATGGGACTAGCATCCCAGTTAAATGTTCCATTATAGCGTGCCGAAGCATTTACCCAATCGAGTAAAGGAATTTTATTTATAGGAATATTATACGTGGCATTTATGTTTTGATTAAATTGGGTATTTCGTCCAAAATTTTTGATGTTGTTCCAAACAGAGTCTTTCCAGTGTTCGTATGAATTAGGATCTCTTTGCTTGTCAACCATTCCATATGGTTCATCAATACGAGAAGTATTTTGGGCCGAGTATTCGATTTTAAGTGATCTCGATAAATCATACTTTAGATCATAAAATCGGTTCCAGGCAAAATCTTTATTGAAAGTCGGATCAATAATGTTATTCGGGTTATAAATGTTTCTGGTTTTTATTTCTTGATAATTACGGTTAATATCGGTTCTGAAAGAGAAACTTGAGGGCAGATAGTAAAAGTTGAAATCTTTTATAAGTGCAAAGGCTTTATTGTTAAATATTTTTGATTTGCGAAATGGTGTAACATTTGTTGGCCTGCCGATATAATTATAATTTATTCCTCCCCGGTAGCTTTTCTGTATATGATATTCAGTATTTATATTTCTTGAGAACAACTCATTATAAGCATAATTGACAGAGAAATTTCCAGGATCATAGAATTTTGGTTTCTCCGATTGCAGATTAACTTTAACATTTGTAAAATTTAGACTTTTTCGTTGAGTATAATCTTGGGCAATGTTTTTTATCGAATCCCTCTCGGCTTTATTTGCGGCGTTATCGAGCGCCACATTAAGAGGAACATCCGGTTCTAATGGATTGTATTCGGGATTCACAAATCCTTCTGCATATCCTGCATAAACAGGAATACTTACTTTTGCTTTTTCGCTAAAAAATTTGCCTAAGTCCAGATTTGTTGAAACATCATACTCAATAATTTCTTCCTTACTTCTTTCATTAACTTTTTTCTCGATACTTCCGAATCCTGGTGTGCTCATGCTACCCGCAAGGTTTACTGTTCCAAAATCGGCCAATCGTGTTGAGATTCTTGCTCTGGCTGCCCATCCTCCATCTTCCTTGAAATCTGTTAATCGTAATTCGTTAACCCAAATTTCTCCTGATTTAGGCATTCCATCATCTTCAGAAATAATATTGTTTTGTTTGCTTGGATTTCGAACACCAATCATTATTGTTCGAACATTACTTAAATTGGGATTTCCTCGGATTGTATACCTTTTTTTACCCTTAAAGATTGAAAAGATTGAACTTATTGATATTGTCGAATTCGCCTTTCTAAGCTCTTCATTGCGAGCAAGTTTTATTTCTAGTAGGTCTTCTAAATTAATTTCAACATAATTATCTTCAGGCCATGCTGCGTAGCGATCTTTATCACCATGAGCGCTAACAACCAACGGAATTTCATATTCATAGTAATTATCTTTATAATCAGTACCAAGTCGAATAAAAATGCGTAAATCTTCATCCTTAAGAATTTCGTTTTCGTATTCCTCGGCATGAACAAACATTTTAAGCTTTTTATATTGCCTAATATCAAGATTTAATGATTTATAAGCTGCGCGGGCATCTCCATCGTCAAGATTTTTTACACGTAACACCATAGATTGCTCATTCAACTGTCGTAGTTGTGGATTTGTTGGGTCAATTACCCTATCAACTCCGGGAGGGAGAACATAGTTTGAGTTTTCTTCAATATTTATTGATGCAATGTCCAGTAATCCGTTCGAATATTCAGGTGTTGTCAACGCTTCCTGTCCTTCCAACAGAGCAAGATTATATTTTCGCCACTCACCGCGAACAAGTTCTAGTTTACCAAAACGAAGTATTATGCTGTCT
>JAIFLC010000037.1 GCA_020049295.1 Bacteroidota bacterium | reverse complement strand
ATACATCATTAGAATACATATCTGCTAAATCTTGTGTAGGTACTGAAATTACGTTACATGCATTCATAAACACAAATCCATAATCTGGATTTAATGGAGGATTCCATGTACCAACACGTTGTGTTAAATACTCTTCAACCCCAACTTTGGTAATTGTTTCAGTCCAATTTATAACAAAACTAGTACTGCTTGTTGTTTGCACATTATATGTACCCTCCAATTCAGTAAAGCAAGCAAAGTTCATCTCAATCTCGATCAATTTAGCAGTATTAGTAACCTTAGAATCACCAGTTACAGACTCAACTTTTAATGCCAAAATTGGATTCTTTGCTAATGGCGTTTCAATACCTAATGTAGTCATTGAAACATTAACAAGACCTAAGTAATTATTATCTGCTGTAAGAACGATTGTAGGATCATCAATTCTGTAATGAACACCTTCAATTGCAGTTGAAGATTCATCTACAGAAACAGTAACAGTAAGATCGCTTTTTATATCTCTCATAGTTGGTCCAACGAGTTTAACTTTCATAGGGAAAGTATACTCAGTATCATCAGCAATACCTGAAATAAGTGTTTTTGTTAACTCGAAAGTCACCAGATTTAAACCTGTGTCGTTTTCATCATAGTTTGTTTCGTCATCTACTAAGCAAGAGTTTAATAAACCAATGCTTAGTACCAGTATTAATAAATATTTTAACTTTCTCATAATTTTTTACATTTTAAAATTAATTTGCCCAAAATATCTTGGCAGTAAATGCATCTGGTTGAGTTGGAACATTTGCGCCATTAGCTGAATATTCACTAGTAGGATAGAATAAACGAACTGGTCTATCAACTCCAGCAGGAGCTAATAATGAATTATCTAATCCTGCAGGAAATCCTGTTCTACTATAATCAAACCATGATTGCTCTGCGGTTAAGCCATTAACAGCGATCCATTTCTGAGTAATAATAGCTTCAATTGGATTTGATGAGGCATCATAACCAATTAAGTTAGTTGTTAATCCAGCTGTTAAGTATGCAGCTGCATTTGCTGATGTTAATCCTAATGTTTCGAAAGAAGCAGTAACTCCTTGTTCGTAAAGAGTTTTTGGATCATCTGAAATTAATGATTTTTCAGCAGCTTCAGCTAGGTTAAATTTGCTTTCAGCCAAAGTAAAAATAATTGCATCCATATCAAATCCTTTCAAAATTCCAGGACCAATATTTGATACTTTATCAGGAATAAATGCATCATAAATAGGAGTATCATAATCCAATAATCCTTGAGGAACACCAAGATGGCCATCTTTAGGCTCTTCATAGATTTTATCAATTCTAGGATCATTAGTACCTGCCAAATAATCTAAAACATAATCAGTTGCACAAGTAGCTTTTCCGCTCATAGTTTGTGTACCAGATACTTCTTCACCGAATGATTGCCACATTGGGTTTTGTTTACCTTCTTCTTGAAGATAACCAGGATTAACAGCAACATCAGCAGTAATAAAGCCAGAACCTTCTGCATTAATAGTAGCTATTTCAGTAGCAATTGTAAATGGAGGAGTAGACATATCAGAAACACGTACAATCATACGCATTTTAACAGTGTTAGCAAATTTAATCCAATCTGTCATAACTCCGGCAAACATAATGTCATTCTTAACAGCTTCAGGGTTTTCAGCATCCTTAATCAATTCAATGGCTGTAGTTAATTCTGTCATTAAATTAGCATAAATCATATTAGCGTCGTCATATTTAGGAGTTGCTAATTCACCACGTTTTAATGCTTCTGAATAAGGAATATCACCATACAAATCAACCAGTAATTGGAAGTGATAAGCTTTCATTATCTTTGATATAGCTTTGTAATAATCATATTTTGGATCAAGGTTATCTAAAATATTATATTGCTTTAAGGTATTTTGATAAGAGTAGGTAAAAATTCTACTATAGAATGAAGCGTTTACTGCATAGTTAAATTCATCATAATACCATGAATAACCATCGCTCTGGCTCCAGTTATACATCATCATATTACCCAGACAATTAATATATCTATCTGTATACATAACATTAGCTGTATAAGATTGAGCTACAGGTAACACCAATTCTGGTGTAACACTAACCGGATTGTTTGGATCTTCGTTAACATCCAAAAAATCTTCACAAGATGCCATTAGTAGCACTACTAAAAGCAAGGTTGTATATTTAAGAAAATTTTTCATATTTAATTATTTTTTTTAGAATTCAATATTAATGTTAAATCCATAAGATTTTGTTGGAGGTGATTGGAAATATCCACCAACACCAATAGCATTCGAATTGGTATTGTTAAATTCTGGGTCAGCAAAACAATTTTCCTCTGGTAACCATGTCATCAGATTTCTTCCAATGAATCCAATGGTAACTTTGTTAAGCGATACTTTTTGAATATATTTTTTAGGTATATCATAACTAACAGATAACTCTCTCCATTTAAGAGCTGTAGCATCCTTAACATAGTTTTCACCAACATTATTGTAAACGTTTGTCCAATAGCTTTGACGACCATTCTGTACCTGAATGTTTGTATTTTCAACATACTCAGTTCCATTGTCAATTACTGAATTAGGAATTACAAAATCCTGACGGTTTGCAGAAACACTTGCAAGTGATCTACCAGTAAATTCCATTTGTTGTGAACCTTGCTCATAATAAACGTGTCCGGTTCTATAATCAAAAGTAGTAGAAACTGAGAAGCCTTTATAGCTCAATGTAGTGCTTAAACCATAAATATGAGGAGGTGTTGTTCTACCCATAAGTGCTTGAGCTTCTAATTCTTTTGGCCAACCAGTAGCAGGATCAATTACAATGCGTCCTTGAGGATCACGTTCGTAAATATTTGATTTCATCTGAGGATATTCTTCGCCAACAACAGCATAAACACCAATAGGAATTTCACCTTGTGTTCCAACAGCAATTTCATCTAAACCTTCGTAAATTTCATTAACGATAGTTGAGTTATGCGTATAGTTGAAATTCAAATCCCATTTAAAATCTCTATAATTAATAACATTACCACTTAATGATACTTCAATACCATTTGATTCTAATTCACCGATATTAGTTAAATAAGAAGTAGCACCAGAAGCAATTGAAGGAGTAGTAGCAACAATAAGGTCATTAATCATTGTTTTGAAATAAGAGAAGTCAAGACTTAATCGACTTTGTAAGAAACCTAAGTTCAAACCAACCTCAGTTGTATTTAACCTTTCTTTAGTAATGTCAGGATCAACAGCTCCAGTTTGTAAAAAGAAACCATTAATTGTTCCATATGGGAATGATCCATGTTTAGAATACACTTCGTTAGTTCTGTATGCTGGAAGGTCATTATAAACTGTTGAATTACTTAATGTAATTTTTGCGAATGAAAGAATGTCATTATTCTTTAACATTTCGATTGCATCAGTCGCAACAAATGACAAACCAACTGCAGGATAGAAGTAACTATTATTACCTTCAGATAAAGTTGAAGTCCAGTCATTTCTGCCTGAGAAGTTCAAGAATACAAAATTTTTGAATCCTAAGGTAAAATCACCAAAGAAACCAAAGTTTCTGTTCTTTTCTTCATCAACCTGAATTGTTGGAGTACCTGTACCATTTGATACATCATAGAAACCAGGAATACTTAAGTTATCAGCACGCATAAAGCTCGAACGGAAATCAGTTGAATATATAGTTCCACCCAAGATCGCTTTTAATGTAAAGTTATCTAAGAAAGAGAAGTTACCAGTTAAATAAGCGTCACCAGTATATGTACCTCTTGAATATTCAGTTTCTTCAACAAATGAAGATACATGTGAGTGAGATGGTTGTAAATCTGCGTTATAATTTTGTTCAGCACGCCAGTTTCTACCATCACCCCAAATATTATTAAGACCCATACGGCCAGTAAAATTTAACCACTCATAAATATCCCAAGATAAGTTTAAGTTTCCAATAAGTCTGTTAGAATTATCAATATTTCTGTTAGTTCCAATAGCCCAATATGGGTTCTGATAATAAGCATTGTAATAATTATCAGCATAACCGTAGCTTAATGGATTACTCCAATCTTTATATGTTGATAATGGAATATTAGCTGAGGTATTTAACAAGAACCAATATAATGGTCTGTCTTGGTCACCAATAGAATTACCAACAACATTCTGATAATCATTAAAATAACTTGAAGTAACTCCTATTTCAACTTTACCAACTTTTTTACTAGCATTGATACGAACAGTATTTCTTCTGTATTCATCATCAGGTACAATACCATCGGCTCTTTGATCACCAAAAGATGCATAAAATTTACTTGTTTCGTTACTACTGCTTAAATAAATAGTATTATTCCAAGTATCACCTGTTTCAAAGAAATTCAATAAATTATCTTTTACAGGAGCATAAGGAACCATCTGTGTTTCTAAAGGATAATCATCTGGCATTGTTGGGCCAATCTGACGTAGAGTTCCATCAAAACGAGGACCCCAGTTTGTGTTTTCTACGTTATCGTAAGCACCTTCCCAACCAGTACCATACTCAGTTTGCATTTTTGGCATATATGCAACTTGTTCCATGGTATAAGCTGAATTGATACCAACAATAAATTTTTGTCCAGCTTCACCGGTTTTGGTATTAACAATAAGAACACCATTACCTGCACGTGAACCATACAAAGCAGCAGCAGTAGCACCTTTAAGTACACTGATGTTTGCAATATCGTTAGGGTTCAAGTTATCAAAAGCAGATGTTGTAGCTACTGATCCATCGATAACGATTAATGCCTGGTTATCAAAGGATATTGAACGTAAACCTCTTAAGATAATCTGAGTTGATGGGTTAACACCATTATCCTGAACGTTAATTTGCAAACCTGCAACCTTACCAGCCATAGCTGCTCCAGCTTTTGTTGGGGCCATTCTGTTAAGTTCGGTATCGGTAACTTTTTGAGTTTGATAGGTTACCTCACGTTTTTCTCTTTTAATACCAAGTGCAGTTACTACAACCTCGTCCATTTCTAAAAACTCAGCTTCGATTTTGATATCAATCACAGATCTTCCATTAATAAGAACTTCTTGTGATTTCATACCAACGAAACTGAAAATAAGAGCCTGAGCACTGCTGGGTACAGTAAGACTGTATTTACCATCAATGTCAGTTGTAGTACCAATAGTGGTATTATCTTTCACCACAACGGATACTCCGGGGATTGGTTGACCGTCTTCAGCGCCGGAAACCGTTCCCGAGATCTGCATTTGTGCCTGTACGGTAAACCCTACAAACAACAAGAATGCAAGAAAAATTGTTAGTTTTTTCATAGATAAAAATTTTAGGTTAAAATAGTTAATTAAATAAAAAATATTCAACACGCTAATGTAGTAAAAATATTAATGAATCATAATTCTGCCATTATTTTTTTTTAACATTTTTTTCAATTAATTAAGGATTGAACGATTTAATATCTATTCGTGTGTATTTTTTTTACGTGTATTATCTTGATTTTAAATAAAATAAGGAGTTAAGTTACTAACTCCCTGCATTAAATTATTATGTTTACAGCTTTTATAAAATTTTCTTATTTACAGTCAGTAAAATTTCATTTTCTAAAATTTCAGACTCCCGATCAATTTGTAAGCCCTTATTAATTATTTCTTCAGCAAATTGCTTATCATCCAAACCTGATGCATTAATTTTAACATTTAAAAAAGCCCCTCTAACACAAGCCCTCAGTGCTAAAGCACCAACACCCGCATCTGAAACGGAATTTGGATTACCTGTTTCGGCCATAACCTTTATAATTTCCATTGCATTAAAAGCAGTTTCCATTACTTTAAATGGTATCATAATTGCATGTTTGGTTGCATCTTGAATCGATTTTTTCCTGGCAGTTTTCTCTGCTTCAGTTTTCTTTGGTAAACCAAAAGCATCCATAATTTTATTAAATGCATCTGTATCTTCATCAACCAGGCGTAAAAGTTCTTTCTGATACATCATTCCTTTTTCTGCCCAATTTGAGAACTCTTCCCAACGATCGTCCCATCCTCTTTTATGTGATGAAAGATTAGCTACCATGTTACCTAATGCTGCTCCCAATGAGCCCATGTATGCTGAAATAGATCCACCACCCGGAGCAGGAGATTCAGAGGCTGTTTCATCAGCAAAACCAGTAATAGTTAAATCAACTAATCTCTTTTTCTTTTGATCCGCAACAAGTTTATATTCAATAATTTTTTCTTCGGGTTTAAACTTATATAAATCATCTAATCCTAATGATTTAACAGCAATTTTTATGATCTCGCTATCGGGTATCCCAACAGATCTTTTTTGCTTTTTAAGAAAATACTTTCCTGCATCAATCATTGCCTGCAATGGGATTAATCCTACCAATTCGGAACCGGTAACACGAATACCACGTTCGTGGGCTTTTTTGCAGACTTCGTCGAAAGCAATGTGTACCGGGGTAATACCAATATTTGTAAGGTTAATAGAAATTTGAGCAATTCCGAACTCATCTATATACCAACCAATTGCCTTAACTGATTTAAGAGATCCGGGTATCCAAACTTTGTTTCCTTTTTCGTCAACAAGCTGTTTTCCGGTAATTGGATCACCTTCGCGCATTGGGCGTCCTTTTTCGCGAATATCGAATGCAATTGCGTTTGCTCTTCGTGTTGAAGTTGTATTCAAATTTACATTATACGCAACCAAAAAATCGCGAGCACCAACAGCTGTTGCTCCTGCTTTGGCATTAAATTCAGAAGGGCCGAAATCGGGTTTCCACTCAGGTTTAGTAAGTTTGTCTTTCAATCCTTCATATTCACCGGCACGACAATTAGCCAGATTTTTTCTATTTTCAGAAAAAGCAGCATTCTCATAACAATATATAGGTATATTTAATTTGTCGCCAATTCGTTTTGCTAATTTACGAGCATATACTACGGTTTCTTCCATTGTAATTCCGGCCACCGGAACTAAAGGACAAACATCAGTTGCACCAAAGCGAGGATGAGCTCCTTTATGGTTGCGCATATCAATCAGTTCCTGAGCTTTTTTAACTGCACGAAATGCTGCTTCGATTACTTGTTCAGGTGAACCTACCATGGTAACAACTGTTCGGTTAGTAGCTTTGCCCGGATCAACATCCAGAAGACTAACTCCTTCAACAGATTCAATCTCATTGGTAATCTGTTTTATTATATTCATATCGTTTCCTTCACTGAAGTTAGGAACGCACTCTATTAATTGTTTACTTATCATAATTATTTTGAATTATATTATTTTAATGGTGATTTACGATTAATGATTATCGATATTTTATTTAAGATTTGAATTTAATGCCATTTTTCTGCTCTGTTTCGACTTTATTGCCATAAATTATTATCATTCTATTTAATAAATCTAGTTTTCGCGATTTCTGTACTTTACTTTTAGGTAAAGCATTATTGCTGAGGAGATAAATACTATAACATTGGTGAATGTAACTGAAAAACTGTCGATAAGAATTCCATATATTAACCATAAAGCAGAACTAATGGTCGCAATTATAAACATAACAAGCGAAACATCCTTCGTAGATCTCGATTTGTACGTTTTTATTACTTGAGGTAAAAATGTAGTGCAGGATAATGCCCCAGCAAGTATTCCAACTATCTCTATTCTATTCATTTCGTTTAACTTCTAAATTTCTAAATCGTTCATCACTATTCCAAAATCATATCACTTCTTTTACTTAATTATCCTTCCATTTAATATCAAAGTATCAATTAAATTGCTTGTGTATGCATAGGGAATGTATTCGTATGTTGGAATTTCTTTTGTTATAAAAACATTTGCTACTTTCCCAATTGCAATACTACCATGTGTATCGCTAATACCCATTGCATATGCGCCATTAATTGTAGTGGCATTAATAACTTCTTCGGGCAACATTCTAAGTTTTATTGTTCCTAATGACATAATAAATTTCATATTACCTGATGGTGAAGAACCTGGATTAAAATCAGAAGCCAATGCAACAGGTAATCCAGCATTAATCATTTTTCTTACCGGAGGGTCGATCATTCCTAAAAAGAATGCTGCACCAGGAAGAAGGGTTGGCATAGTTTCAGAATTCTTTAAGGCTTCAATTTCATCATCACCAGTAATGAATTTTTGGACGCATACCATATTTAATACCTGCCATTAAAATTCGTTCAGTTTCTTCGACGGTGAAAAATCCTTTATCGCAAAAAACATCAATATAATCTGCAAGATCCTCATTAGCCACCATTGGAATCATCTCATTTATAATCAAATCGACATATTCATTTTGTTTTCCTTTATACTCATAAGGAACTGCATGAGCTCCCAAAAAAGTCGACTTAATAATAATAGGTGTAGTTTCTTTTAATCTTTTTATTACACGTAACATTTTTAATTCATCCTCGAGATTCAGTCCATATCCACTTTTTATTTCAACCGCACCTGTTCCAAACCGAATAATTTCATTAATTCGCTTCAATGATTGCTCATACAACGAATCTTCGGATGTATTATGCAAAAGCTTGGCTGAATTTAGAATACCTCCACCCCTTTTAGCAATTTCCTCATATGATAGTCCTCTTATTTTATTGCTGTATTCAACTTCACGACTACCAGCATAAACAAGGTGTGTATGCGAATCACAAAACGACGGAAAAACCATTTTACCGGTTGCATCAATTATTTTGCCTTTAAATTCGGAATTTTTAAAATTACTCATTTTACCGAAATCACTTATTTTGCCTTTCTCAATCAACAAATATGCATTATCAATGGTATTTAATTTTTGCATATCAGCTCCGGCAACCCATTTTGCAGGTTTGGTTTCGGTATTTATTAACGACTTAATATTATTAATTAGCAATGCCATAGCGATGTAATTTAATGGTACGAAAATACGAAAATCGTTTGGATATCAATAAAAAATTTCCTGTTGTATAACTTATGTTTTATTTTTACGATGGATTGATTTAATCTTATGCATATATTTAAATTAAAGCATCTTTTAAGGGTTAAGTTGATTAACATTGTATTAAGTAGTATTTTGGATACGTCAAATTAATGTGCCATATAAATAATTAACTACCATAATGAATTTAAAATGAAACAGAAACGTCAATTTCCGCACACCTATGTAATTATTTTCTCGATTATTGTTTTAAGTGCTATTCTTACCTGGTTCGTTCCTGGTGGTGAGTTCGATCGTGAAATTAAAAATGTAAATGGTATTGAAAGAGAAGTAATTGTTCCCGACTCGTATAAGCAGGTTGATAGCCAGCCCCAATCTTGGCAAGTATTTACTTCTATATTTAAAGGTATGCAGCGCACCTACGATATCATTTTTTATATTCTTATGATTGGAGGTGCATTCTGGCTTATGAACGAGAGCAAGGCTCTTGATGTAGCTATTTACTCATTTCTTAACTTTACTAAAAAATTGGAGCGATTCAAAATCCTTAAATGGATTGGGGTGAATAACATGGTGATTGTATTAATTATGGTATGTTTTAGTTTTTTTGGAGCTGTAATTGGCATGAGTGAAGAAACCATTGCCTTTGTAATTATATTCGTTCCGCTTGCCATTAGTATGGGGTACGATTCGATAGTAGGTATTTGTCTTTGTTTTTTGGGTGCAGGTTTGGGATTTGCAAGTGCACTGCTTAATCCATTTACAATTGGAATAGCACAGGGATTATCAGGTATTCAGTTGTTTTCCGGTATAGAGTACAGATTTGTAATATGGTTGGTAATTAATTCTATTGGTATTGGCTATGTTCTTTGGTACGCAAATAGAATTAAGAAAAATCCCAGACTTTCGCCTGTTTACGAAATAGATGATTACTGGAGAAAAAAGGGTGAAACTGAAAGTAACGGCACAAAAAATAAAGCTGGTAAGCATGCCTGGTCTGTATTTGCTTTTATCTCTGTGGTTTTTTTAATTTTTTCATTCTACTACCCAATAACAATCATGGCTATCGGAAACAGTTCAATCTCAGCTCCGATAATTCCAATTTTAACTGTTATCTGGATTATAATAGGTATTATGGCATTGCGCCATTCAGTTCAACTTTTTATCGTTAACATACTGATATTTACAATCTTATTTCTGATTATAGGTGTAATGGGATATGGTTGGTATATTAAAGAAATTGCAACCTTATTTCTTGTTATGGGTCTTGTTTCGGGAGTTTCTTTTGGTCAAACAGCCAATCAGATTGCCAAATCTTTTATCGAAGGAGCAAAAGATATTATGTCTGCAGCTCTTGTTGTTGGATTAGCAAGTGGAATTGTTGTTGTACTTGAACAAGGCAAGATTATCGATTCGTTGCTTTTCTTTGCGGCCGATTCGATGCAAGGATACGGTAAACTAATGTCAGTTGCCATAATGTTTATTTTTTATAATCTATTGAATTTTATTATTGCATCAGGATCAGCCAAAGCTGCGCTTACTATTCCTTTAATGTCTCAATTTTCAGATTTAATCGGAATAAGTCGCCAGGCAACAGTAACTATTTATCAACTTGGAGGAGGATTTACAAATCTTATTACACCAACATCAGGGGTTATGGTTGGGGTATTAAGCATTGCGAAAATACCTTATAATAAATGGTTTCGCTGGTTTCTTCCACTAATGCTCATACTAATCGTTGCAGCATTTATACTGTTAATTCCAACAATTTATATGAAGTTAAACGGTTTTTAAATTCTTCATTATGAGTAAACTATCACTAATAATTCTGATTGTAGCATGTGTGTTTTCAATACATGCAAATGCACAAGATTCGCTAGAAGTCAAAAAAGAGAAAAAAGAAAAAATAAAGGAAGGTTGGACATTTGGCGCTGTACCTGTAATTGCATACGATTCGGATCTTGGGTTTAAGTATGGAGGATTAGCTAACTTTTACAATTATGGTAAACCAACAAGCTACCCTG
>JAIFLC010000134.1 GCA_020049295.1 Bacteroidota bacterium | reverse complement strand
ATATAAATTTCTTCGGGCAAAGGCTCTGCTATTGGAATTTCCTGATATCTGCCAACAACCTTTTGATACACTTCAAAAACGACCGATGTATCAGGGCTATTCTTAGCATTACAAATAAAATAATCACAAATAGCAAAGAACAACTCAAAAAAAGTACCCAATGAAATTGTACCCAACACTACAATTCGCGAATTTAGATTTGCTTTAAAAGCAAACACAAGAATAGTTGCAATACCTGTAATAACAATATTGGTAAGAATTATATGCCAAAGAGCTCTTGAAAGCTTATATCTTTCTGGAGCAGAATATTTCTGAGTAATTAATGAAATAATAACCCAAACTGAAAGGAAAACTAAAAAAGGATATAGGTAGGTAGGCAGATAAACACGTTTTGATGCAGGCTTAATCCATATCATAATAAAGAATGAAAGGGTAAGAATTGCAATATCAATAATTGTATTTATTACTAAGGACCTACGCTTCATTTGATTTAATTAATTGCAGGATTAAAGGTAATGAAATATTTTTAAAAAGGACATAAGAATATCTTCTCCAAAATAAATGAAATAATTATTCTTGTTCTTTTTTGTTTTACAATTATCGGTATAGATAAACCTTTAACGAAATTGTTTGTTTAACATAAAAATAAAATTATGTCATTTACATTACAGATTGGAGCCAAAGCTCCAGATTTTTGCCTTCCAGCAACCGATGGAAAAACTTACAAGTTAACAGATTTTGGCGAACGAGTACTGGTAGTTTTTTTTACCTGCAATCATTGTCCATACGTTATAGGGTCTGATGAGGTAACCAGAAAAACAGTTGAAAAATACACTCCAAAAGGGATTCGCTTTGTGGGAATTAATTCGAACAGCAAGAATACCTACGAAGAAGATAGTTTTCCAAATATGGTAAAACGTATAAAAGAGCATAATTTCCTCTGGCTTTATTTATATGATGAATCGCAGAATGTGGCTATGGCTTATGGTGCTTTGCGGACACCTCATTTTTATGTTTTTGATAAAGACCGTAAGTTGATTTATACTGGGCGTGCTGTTGATAATCCAAAAGATACTTCAAAAATAACAGTAAACGATCTGGAAAAAGCGTTGAATGAACATTTATCGGGCAAACCTGTTTCTGTTCCGGTTACAAATCCTATTGGATGTAATGTAAAATGGGATGGCAAAGATAAACACTGGATGCCCGCTGATGCGTGTGATTTAATTTAGATGTGAGCTTGCCTACCGCCAAAGGCGGTCAAGCCGGCAGGCGGGTATCAAGATATGAGACTTGAGCTTGCTTGCGATAGGCAGATATTAAGACAGAAATTTTTTGTATTATGAATTTGGATTTTCAATTGAGGCGGATTTTTTCTTCTTTTGAATCGAACCTCTTAATATCATCAATATATTGATCTATTCTAGAAAGATCGGTCATTATTTCGATGTTGTGAATTGTGTTAGTAGATATTGAATAGAAAATCTCAACAAAGAAATCTTCCAACGAATATAAATTTTGCAAATATTCCCCTCTGCGAATCTGAGTCAGATGTTTTCCGTTGTTCATAACCAAAAGGCCCTTTTCAGCAAGAGTCATTTTCGAAAAATCATCTTTTGTCAATACTTTCATTTTTTAAGAATTGTTTGTATTATTAAACAAAGAAAAAACAAAAAAGTTAAATAGTTTTTAGAAAGAGTTTTATAGAAAGGGCTAAAGCCCATTTAAGTATATTTCTTAATAACCCCAGGCTTAAGCCTGGGGTTATTAAGATTATGTAAAATCTGGACTTTAGTCCATTAATGATTAGGAAGGTTTTATTAAATAATTATCAACAACTTCAATACCTTCAAGGCTGGCAAGAATAGCATAAGCTTCCTGAGCAGTTTCGCCACAGAATAGCTTTTCAGGTTTAAAGCCGTCGCAAACCTTTGGACGGTTTGGTGAAGTAAAAATGCTGCACTTCAAGTCATCAGAAAGATGAATGCATCGAACCCCTGCAGGCTTGCCATTGGGCATTCCTGGAATAGGAGAAGAAATTGAAAGATAAATACAACAGGCAGCGCAGCCTTCGCGACATTCCATTATTATCGTATTTGTATAATTACTTATTTAACGTACAAATGTATATTCATTTCTATTTGTTAGCAAATTAGATCATTGTGTTTTGTAAATTTGTGTATAACATAATACACAATTAAAAATGGAGTTTACTAAAATCTTGGTGCATGGTACATTAATTAAACGTTACCTGCGTTTTTTAACAGATGTTAAACTCGATTCAGGTGAAACGGTTACCGCACATTGTACGAATTCAGGATCAATGAAAAGTTGTTTGGAAAATGGAGCAGAGGTTTATTTATCACCGGTTGATGATCCAAATCGAAAAACAAAATTTACCTGGGAGATGATTAAGATAAATGGCGACTGGGTTGGCATTAATACATCAAATCCTAATAAATTAGCCTTCGAAGCTGTTAAATTGGGCCAGATCGAAAGACTCAAAGGCTATACAGAAGTGAAAGCTGAAGTGAAATTTGATGACAGCCGTTTTGATCTGATGGCAATAAACTCAAAAGAAACTTGTTTTATTGAGGTAAAAAATGTCACTTACAAGGAAGGGATTTATGCTTTGTTTCCTGATGCAGTTACAGGTCGTGGTAAAAAACATCTCGAAACATTGGTAAAGGTTAAACAGCAAGGAATGCGAGCAGTTATGCTTTATGTTATTCAACGAACCGATGTGGAGATTTTTAGCACTGCAAAACAAATTGATCCGGAATATGCAAAATCACTTAAAATTGCTTTCGACAAAGGAGTAGAAATTATCCCCTTGCAAGTAAAAGTAACTCCCCAAAAAATAGAAATTATTAAAGAACTGCCTTTCGAAATTTAATCAAATCCTCCTTTCCCGTTGTAAAGAGAAACGGGTTTATCCAGAACCACTTTGATAACCGTCATATACTTGTCCTGAACTCCTTCGGGGATATCAATATAAACAAGTCCCGGAACATGGCTCCATGAAATTTTTCCAACCACTTTATGCTCAAGTTGCTGACCGTTACCCAATACTTCGATTTTACTAATTATATTATTTAGACCTTTTATAATTATGTTTCCTCTTTGATTTCCCTGCAAGAATAAATATAATATACAGGAGTCTTTCGAAAGTGTTGTGGGGCCATAGAAATGACCCAGTGGTAATCCGGAAATAGTTCCAAAAATAGCTTCTTCGTGTTTTTTATTCCATTGTCCCATTTCAAACAGCAGAAAAACCTGCTCCTCGGGAATTGTACCATCAGCCCGAGGTCCAATGTCGAGTAGTAAATTTCCTCCCATACTAATACATTCGGCAAAAATGCTTATAATCTCATAGGGTGTTTTGTAGTTTTTGTCACCAATATAATAACCCCATGATTCATTTGTAGTCATGCACAGTTCCCAATTTTTGAGATTTGGTCGAGAAACCGGAATGTTTTGTTCGGGGGTATCATAATCTCCAAATCCTTTTAACCTACCATTGATAATCGTTTTAGGATTATTCTTTTTGATCATTTGTTGAATTTTATCAGCTTGCCATTCTTCGGCACTATGCTCCCAGTCGCCATCAAACCACATAAGATCTGGATTATATTGTGTCAATAGCTCTGAAATCTGACCATGGCAAAACTTATTAAACGAGTTCCATCGTTTTGGGTTATCTTGTATTTTATACCGCGACGAATCATTCAAAAACCCAGGATAATCAGGATAGCTCCAATCTATGAGCGAATAATATAATCCTACCTTCAAATCTGCTTTGTGCAACTCGTTTACAAATGGAGATAGAACATCTCGTTTTGCTGGTGATGCTTTAGGAATACTCAATTTGTTCATTTTGGTATTCCATAAAGCCACCCCATCGTGATGTTTTGATGTAATTACAGCATAACGGGCACCACTGATTTTAATTAAATCGACCCATTGTTCAGGATTGTATTTCTGAGCAGTAAACTCATTTATTTGGGCCATATAACCCTGATGGCTTATTTGCTTGTTATGAAAAGCCCATGACTCTGATGTTTTGCCTGTAGAATATATCCCCCAATGTATAAAAACACCAAGTTTCGCATCGCTGAACCATTGCATAAGCGAATCTTCATCATTATATAAATTTGATGCTTTACCTTGTACTAAAAAGCAACTCATCAGCGTTAAAAGAATTAGTTTTCGCATATAAATAATTTTTTAAATCATAAAAAGGTAGAATAAATTTACTGTTTTTTAATGAACCAATCATCCTCTGGATTTAAATATGAATTAATCTTAATTCTTATGTTATTCATATTATTAAGGATAAAATACTTTTTATCGGCTAAATATTACTTGTTTAGAGACAATTTTTCTTTGTAATTTTACAAATCGAATAAAAAAAACACTTATTCTATGACAAAAAAAGAAAGTATAAATCAGTTTCTGGCTCCTAAGAAAGTTGCAATTGCAGGAGCTTCGAGAAATAACAAAAAATTTGGTTATGCCGTATTTAACGAACTTCGTCAAAAAGGATTTGACGTTTGTCCTGTAAATCCTAATACGGATGCTATTGATGGTGTAACATGCTACAAGTCGGTAAAAGAAATGCCTACAGGTTATGAAAAGCTTTTTATTGTTACACCGAAAAATGAAACGGATAATATTATTAAGCAAGCCATAGAAAAAGGGATAAAGCATATCTGGGTTCAACAAATGTCAAATACTAATGAAACATCTAAAATTGCAAAAGATGCTGGTGTTGAATTAATCGACAAGGAGTGCATTTTTATGTTTGCCGAACCGGTAACGAGTGTGCACAAGTTTCATCGTTTTATCTGGAAGGTATTTGGTAAACTACCAAAATAGATTGATGTTTGCAAAATATCAGGATTTTCGTATGTTTGTGTGCTTATAAAAAAAATTATCATGAAAAAGTTATTTGTCCTAGTTGCGTCTCTGTCTTTTTTATTTTCCTGTTCAGAAGATATGGTTACCTATCAGGATCAGTTGGAAAAGGATATCAAAATAATTGAAAAATATCTTGCAGATAGCAACCTTGTGGCTCAATCCACAAAATCAGGATTACATTATATCATTGAACAGGAAGGAAACGGTAATTTTCCCCCTGCTTATTC
Organism: Bacteroidota bacterium; assembly: GCA_020049295.1. Taxonomy (GTDB): domain Bacteria; phylum Bacteroidota; class Bacteroidia; order Bacteroidales; family UBA12077; genus UBA12077. Next base: position 3,116 of record JAIFLC010000134.1, on the reverse strand, counting down.
ATATGTTAAAGTAAAATATACAGGAAAATTCCTAAACGGAGAGGTTTTTGACGACAACACGGATACAGATGGCACTACCTTTGGGCTTGCTAGTGGTATTATAAACGGATGGAAAGAGGGAATCCCACTATTTAGTGTAGGCGGTAAAGGAAAACTATTCATCCCTTCCGGGCTTGGTTATGGTTCCTCTGGCTTTTTTGGTATTCCAGCTAATTCAGTGCTTATTTTTGATATTGAGCTTGTTACCTATTTTCCTCCTGACTAATCTTTTTTATATCCTTTTAGTCTTTTTTATTAAGCATTTCTATGGTATTCGAAAGTTTACCATCTGTTACTGCAGGTTTCAGGTTAAGTAATTTTGCTAATAAAGGATACAAATCTACTCCTTCGATCTGATGATGAGCATAGCCTTTCTTAAAATCCGGACCCAAAGCATAAAAAATTGCATGCATATCCATTTCGTCATTATCAAAACCATGAGCTCCCCCGGTATACGATGATCTCTTTTTACCCCAACCTATGCTCCAATTGTTATTTGCAAGAATAAGAATATCCATTGTGCGGGGATTTTTCCCAAAATTCAATCTTGCAGGAATTTCATTTGTTTTCCATGCTTTCAGGTTTTCAACTGTTGAAAGTGCTATTAATATTGAATCGGAGCAATTCGCTTTTGCCTTAAGAATAAATACCGGATTTCCTCCATGCGACCTACTAACCCATTCTTTTTTAATCGTTGATGAGAGATCAATAAAGCGCTCTGAGGAAGTTGCAGACATGCCATGATCAGACAACACAATAAAGTTGATTTTGTCAGCAATTGGTAGTTGATTCATTTTATTAATAAATACACCTACCAGACTGTCAAGACGGGTTATCATTGCATTTACCTCGGGTGCCCCGGGTCCAAATTTATGACCGATACCATCAGGTTGATCAAAATAACACATTATTAATTGTGGACGTTCTGAAATGGGTTTTTGCAACCAAGAAATAACGGTATCAATGCGACTTTCATATGAAATATTTTCATCATACTTTTTCCAGTATGTAGGATGAAATCCTTGAACCGGAGCTTCGGATCCCACCCAATAAAACGAAGCTGTTTTTAATCCTTGCTTTTGAGCAGTAACCCATATGGGCTCTCCTCCATAAAAACGGCCATCCTCAACAGAAGCTCTGTCGCCAATACGATAAACAGCATCCAATGAATCATCGTAAAAGTTATTCAACACAATACCATGATGATCCGGGTAAAGACCTGTTGCAAGACTATAATGATTTGGAAATGTTAATGTAGGAAAGGCTGGTTTCAACGATATTGCTTTTACTCCTGCCCTCTCTATTGAATCAAGATTAGGTGTTGATGCCTTTTCGGGATAATCCCAACGAAAAGCATCCATAGACAAAACAACTACGTAATTCTCTTTTAATAAACTGTCTTGAGCTTTTAATGCTGTTAAGAAAACAGATGCAAGAAAAAAAACAAATAGAAGGAGAAGCTTTTTTATCATAAAAATTACTTTCAAGTTATTTATTAAATACTGAGATTATTCGCTGGTATTATGCAGCCCGCATTCTTTTTTATCAGGATTTTCCCACCACCAGCGGCCGGCACGAACATCCTCGCCGGGTTTTATAGCCCGGGTACATGGTTGGCATCCAATACTTGGAAATCCTTTATCGTGTAAATCGTTATACGGAATATTTTTTTTTCTGATATAATCCCAAACCTGTTTTTCTGTCCATTCGATTAGAGGATTTACTTTCAACAACCCATTGTTCTCATCCCATTCCACTAGTTGGTTTGATGTTCGTGTTACCGATTGTTCACGACGAAGGCCACAAATCCAAACATCAAGTCCCTTAAATGATCTTTTTAAAGGTTCTATCTTACGTATATGGCAACACTGCTTTCGGTTTTCAATGCTCTCGTAAAAAAGATTGATTCCTTTTTCGTGAACCATTTTTTCAACCGGCATATAATCCGGGAAAAAAATTTCAATTTTTATTTTATAGCGTGCATTTGTTTTTTCGATCAGCTTATAGGTTTCGGGAAACATGCGACCAGTATCGAGAGTAAATATGCGGGTGTTTTTATCAATATCACAAATCATGTGGGTCAATACCTGGTCTTCGGCTCCAAGGCTGGAAGAAAATGCGATTTTCTTTCCATAATCCTGTAAAAAATACTGGAGTACTTTTTCGGGCGAAAACCCGTTGAGTTGTTCATTTAGTTGTGCTGCCAATTCTCGCTTTTCCATAAAAGGTTTTGATTTTGGTGGTAAAGGTAAAAAAAATGTAATACACCTGACTTTTTAAACTATTCATTTAGGTAAAACAAAAATACGATGGAAAAGATCAGGCATAGACCAAAAATTTCTTTAATCCTTTTTATTTAACCACTAAGTGGTTAAATTTGAATAACCATACAATTCTTGTATGGTTATTCAAACAAATTTTAAAAAATCCCTGAAAGGGGTAAATTATTTATGTCAAGTTATAGGCAAATTTTATATCAAATAGTTTTTCGTACAAAAAATAGCAGAAAATCTCTCAATTCAGAACATCAAGATGAACTTTTTGCTTACATAATGGGTATAATTAAAAATAAAAACTGTTTTTTATATCGTATAAATGGAGTTGAAGATCATATTCATATTTTAAGCGATTTGCACCCAAGTATTGCATTGGCTGATTTTGTGAGAGATATTAAAACATCAACTTCAATATGGCTAAAGCAAACTGGTAAATTTCCCTATTTTGAAGGATGGGCGGATGGGTATGCAGCTTTTACTTATTCAGTTAGAGAAAAAGAAAAGCTAATCAATTATATTAAGAATCAACAGATACATCATAAGAAATCAACTTTTGAACAGGAGTTAAGAATTTTGTTGGATGAGGAAGGAATTAAAATTGATGATCGGTTTTTCCCTTAATTACGATACAATTCACCCCCTCTCGGGGATGATGGTTATTCAAAGTATGTCCTTTCAGGACATACTTATTTTAAGGACATTAAAATATAACAAGTTTAGCTTGAGAATGAATGATTTCAGACTTGCTTGTTGAAAGATGAACAGCAATTGGTTTTTAGACACCCTCATTCAAACAATGTC
>JAIFLC010000039.1 GCA_020049295.1 Bacteroidota bacterium | reverse complement strand
GAAGAGTAAATTCCAAAACAAACAAAGTAAGTATTGCTAAAATGATTAGCGACCAAGGTTGGGAGGAACCCGGTCAGTGCCCTGAATTTGACGAGTATACTGTTGTGCTAAAAGGAACTCTAAAAGTTAAAACAGAATCAACAGAATTTCTAATAAAAGAAGGGCAAGGAATACTTACTGAAAAAAATGTATGGATTCAATATAGTACTCCATTTAAAGGTGGTGCCGAATATATAGCTGTTTGTTTACCTGCATTTTCTCCTGAAACAGTTCATCGCGATGAATAAGAAATTATAAATTTAAATTCTGAATTTTAAATTAAAAACGTAGGAAATGAAAAATAGTCTGATTGCACTTGGATTTATTTTTTTTGGATTTTGCAGTTGCGAAACTGATGAAAAACCCCAATACAACATTGATTTTACTTTTGAGTCTTTTGCTGATTTTAAATCAGAACTTACTAAAATTGCAGTAATAGAATCAGAAGCTGAAAGAGAGTTCCTCTTAAGCCAATTTTGGGATACCTTAAAAACCCGAAAACAAATACCATTTGTTTTTGAAGACTCTGTTGCATTTCTCTATAAAGGTGAAGCCACTTCAGTAAGTTGGGCAGGTGATTTTAATGGATGGTGGGAAACTGCAATAGGTTACGAGGGAATACCTGTTGGATTAAGCAATGTATGGATTAATGAACAAAAATTCCCAATTGATGCTCGTCTGGACTACAAAATTGTCGTAAACAACAACTGGATTCTCGATCCGGCAAACCCATATAAGCAGATGAGTGGATTTGGACCTAACTCAGAACTTCGAATGCCCAACTGGATTTATCCCCAAGAAACAATATTGCAGACCGGAGTAACTCGAGGAACATTAAGTGATAATTTTACTATTGTTAGTAATGCGTCAAATCTAAATTATACAGTACAATATAAAGTATATACTCCATATGGATATAATGAATTGAGCAATTTGCCTGTTATTTATGTTACCGACGGACACGAATATTCGGACGATGCTAAAGGATCAATGATTGGTGTGTTAGATAATCTGATTTTTTCGGGACAAATAAACCCTGTTATTGCTGTTTTTATTGATCCAAGAAACCCTTCAGATTTATCTCAAAATAGACGATTAGACGAATACAGTGCAAATAGTAAGTTTGCAAATTTTGTTGCTGATGAGCTTGTTTCGGTTATTGATTCAAATTATAAAACCAATGCAAATGCTGATTCACGTGCAATTCTTGGTACTTCACGTGGTGGATGGAACTCAGCTTACTTTGGATATGCTCGCAGTGATAAATTTCATTTAATAGGAATACACTCACCAGCATTTGATGAAACAATAATTCAGAATTACAATAATTCTGAATTAATGCCTTTAAATATTTATATGAGTACAGGGGTTATATATGATACTCAGAACCAAGCCAGATCAATGAAAACAGTTTTGGATGACAAAGGTTATCCTCTATTGTATAAAGAAGTTAACGAAGGTCACTCATGGGGCAACTGGCGTGCTCTTATTGATGAACCACTAATTTACTTTTTTGGTAAATAATCCTTAAAACCGTATCCCTATAACCAAAATATCATCTAGTTGATATTCATTCCCTTTCCATTGATCGAATGTTTTTTCGACGATCTGCCCTTGTTCAATCATTGGCTTATTGGCAATCTCGGTAAATAACTTTTTCATACCGGTGCTTTTAAACTTAGTAACTGTAGGACCACCAAACTGATCAGCATATCCATCTGAAAAGATATAGATTACGTCATTCTTATTCACTTCTATTTGATAATTCGTAAAATTTTCTTTCTCAACATGATATATACCAATTGGCATACGATCTGCTTTAAATTCCTCCAGTTTCCCTCCTCTAACAAGGTATAATGAGTTGTATGCACCTGAATATTCAAGTGTTTTTTTGTCTTTATGCAGAATACAAAGTGCTATATCCATTCCATCTTTAGCCTCTCCTTCTTTACCTGTTTGATGTAATGAAAATTTAATCTTTTCACGAAGTAGGCTCAATACCTGATTTGCAGTTAGATTATTAGTTGTATGCCTTATAATTTCATTTAAAGCCGAAATTCCGAGCATGCTCATAAATGCTCCTGGCACACCATGCCCCGTGCAGTCGGCAGCGGCAAAATATACTTTTCCCTGATTTTCAGCAATCCAGTAAAAATCACCGCTTACAATGTCGCGCGGACGATAAAAAATAAAATGATCAGCAAATGTTTTTTCAAAATGATCGCGAAGTGGAAGCATAGCTCTTTGAATCCTGCTGGCATAGGTAATACTATCAGTAATTTCTTCTTTCTGCCTCAATATTTCATCATGATGCTTAGCCAATTCATCTCGTTGATTTTCTATTTTCTCCTTCTGTTCTTGTATTTCGATGGTTCGTTCCTTTACTTTTTGTTCCAAAATCCTTTTATCGTGTTGCAGCTTTCTCTCTCTCACCTTAGCAGTAAAGTAAAACAAAGCCAGAACAGCAATTGCAATTATCATATAAAACCAAACACTCTGCGTAAATGGAGCTTTCAGGCTAAAATCAAGACTTTTTTCATCACTTATATTTCCCCAAACATCTTTGGCCCGAACACGAAGAGTATAATCTCCGGGCTTAACAATGAGGTTAATGTTGCTGCTTGTTGACCACTTTGACCAGTCGCTCATTGATCCAACAACAAAATACTGATATTGAGTAGAATACTGTTTTACATAATAAGGAGCAACAATATTGAAATAAACTGCATTATTTTTAGCATCGAAAACCAAATCAGAAATCTCAAATGAAATACCTTCTTCATTAGTAATTTGTTTGAAGTAGATATTAAAATCATGATTTGTCTTTTCTGTTGTTTTTGAAATTTTAAATAACTGGTTGTTCTCTGCAACTACCCAGAGATTATTACCCGGATCTGCATATATTGATGAAATGTCAGAAAAAATCTTTAAAAACTTTTGATCATCCTCAGCCCATGGTTTTTCGTCTGATAAGCAATGCCATTCGTTTTTTTGCTTTATCCAGGGTAACCCATATTGCGCTAAAATAAAACGAATTCGTGATTCATCTTCCCATATTTCTTTTTTATAAGGGATAAATGAATCTGATGCAATGTTATGATAATAGAGTCCCGATTCAAGAAATAAAACAATCTGGTTATTGACATTCTGCAAATAATATCTCTCCGGAAACGGGGTTTCAATAGAATATGTTTTTAATGCTTTTGGTTGTATTTCATCATCAAGTAAAAATGAATAAATAGCATTATCGCCACTAAGCCAAAGGTGATAATCGTCAGTAAGCGCAATGGAATAAACAGGTTCACTAAAATCAACAAAATTATAAACCGGAGTCCATTTGTTATTCTTCAACGTGATAGAAAATACTCCTTTATTAGTAGCAATCAAGTATACATTGTTCTTTGTTTTTCGGCTGATTTGATTAATATAACTGTTTTTAACAATAGGCTCGGCTTTATGGTTTGTTATTTGAAACAGTCCACTATTGGTAGCAGCCAAAATACCGTATTCAGTTGAAATTAATTGTTTTGTTTTTTCATTTAATCCTTCAACTTTTTTAAATATATAGTTTATTGATTTTAAAGTTGATACTGTTTTTTTAGTGTAATTGGGCTGAGTTTGAATAATTTTAGTAGTTGAAGTGGCCGTTTCAATAGGTTTTGTTTCTTCAGATTTATTCTCTGTTGAAGGTTGGTCTTTTTTCCCAAAAAGTCTAGAAAAAAGTCTTTTTGATGATTTTGGTTCCTCTGTTTTGGTATCTTTTCCCCCTTCATCCGTAGGCGAAACAGGTACAATCCTTATTTTCTCCTCAACTGGTTTGTTTTTAACTAAAACTTGTACGTCGGCATAATCTCTTACTTGCGATAAGTAAAATAAGCCATCACTGGTTGCAACGTACAACTCGTTTTTGTGTAACAAGGTTGTAATTAAATTTCCTTTTAAGCCGGGAAATGTTGTAAAATTTTGTATTGGAAGTCTTAAATCGATTCGACTAACACCATATTCATGTGCAACCCAAAGGCCATTATTATTATCCAAAGCAAACGAATAAATTTCATCATCAGGTAATCCATTTTGATAATTAATGGTATACACTATTTTGCCCGTTTTTTTGTTAACAATTTCAACCCCACCAATAAGAGTTGCAAAAGCATATAAACTATCGGATATTACCATTCCTTCAGAAAGAATACTTTCTTTCAGATATCCATCATCTCTAATATCATAGTCATAGTATTTTATTCCATCAAAAAGATAAAGTTTGCTTTCATCTGTTCCAACCAAAACTCTATCATTGCTATAAGGCAGCTTAAATAGAATTTCGTTGTTTTGAGTTAAATAACCGGTAACTATAGGAAAAAGTGTATCAGCTTCTATTCGGTAAAGTCCTTCATTATAAACATTTATAAATGTATTTTTGGGCGTAAGGAAAAACCCTGTAAAAGGATTTCCACTTTTTGAATTCCATCGGGTATATTTTTCAGGATCATCTAACTGATAACGTGTAATAGAATTTTCTCCATAAAAAAAGATAAAAGAATCATCAAATATTATTTTTGTTATAACTCCTATCTCAGCAGTATCCTTTAAAAGCGAAATATACTGATAAAATCCTTTTGAATCTTTCTTTAAATAGCCATAGTTGTTATTGGTTCCCACATAAACTACATTGTTTTTTGGATTCCTTCGAATAACAAAAGGAATATAAGGAAGTTTAACAATATCCCACTGATCTCCATCAAAGACTAGTATTCCGCGACGGTTTGCAAAAAGCATATTATTGTCTCCGTCTTGACAAATAGACCAGTTTTGGGTTTCGAATTCCCTAATCTCTTTAAAATGAGTTATATAAGGTGTTCCGTTCTGTGAAAAAGCACATTCATAGCTCAACAATAATAGTAGAATTAGTATCCAGTTAACTCGATTTATTGACATACCTTTGTTTAATTATAGGCTCATAAGTTACTAAAAAAACCTGAAGTGATAACTCTCAAATCGACAAAATTTGAAGCCATTAAATTATTAGCTTAAAAAACTAAGATTACCTTAATTATGGTTAAAACTTGCTAACAATATTTCTATTTTGATGATTAAGAATATCTTTCCCATCAGGTTGGTACATATATTCTATTCGGATTTTATAATATTCGGTTATTTTCCCTCTAACCATTTTTAATGTACTGTTAATCATTTTATTTTCTTCTGTAAATGGTTCACCAAGCATTGCAACAGCAGCAGGCAACCACCTTTCAGTAAACATTCCTTCGAACTTTCCACCTTTTTTGTACTCATCAATTTCCGATTGTATTTTTTTAAGAGCGAGTTCTTGCCCTTTTTCTGTTTCAAAGTCAGTGTTGTTTTCTGCAAGATATTTTCGCAGTGCTTCTTTATTTGGAACAATAAGGCCTACTGTATAAGCATTCTGATTATTATACAACATACACTGATCAATATACTTTGAATGCTGTACCAAGGTTTCTTCAATCGATTCGGGGCTGTATTTTTCGCCATCATTGGCTATTAATAAACTTTTAAAACGGCCTAACACATACAAGAACCCATCTTTATCCATATATCCCATATCACCTGTATAAAGCCATCCATCCTTAATCGTTTCTTGCGTTGCTTTCTCGTTTTTCCAATAACCAATCATTACATTTTCACCTTTTACTATAATCTCCCCTTTTTCGCCAACAGGGAGTTGATTTCCTTTTTCATCAATAATTTTCAATTCAAGGTTTTTTACCAGAAATCCCGATGATCCTAATTTATGTTTGGTTTTTGAATTTGATGAAATAATAGGAGCTGCTTCTGATAATCCATAACCCTGAAACATCGGCATACCTATAGCATAGAAAAACTTTTGTATTTCAATATCGAGCAGTGCGCCACCTCCAATAAAGAAATCAAGTTCGCCACCAAATCCAGCTCTTATTTTTGTAAAGAGTATTTTGTCGAACAGCTTTAACAGGGGCTTCTTAACAACATGAAGTCCTTTTCCCTTATTAAAACCATCTTTGTTGTAGCTATAAGCCATATTTAAGGCTGTTTTAAATAATTTTTCTATTTTCGGGCCCTTTTCCTGTATTCCCTTTTCGATGTTCTTCTTGAAATTAATAGCCAAAGCTGGTACGCTTAATAAAATATTCGGTTTAATTTCTTTTATATTGATCGGGATATTTTTCAGTGTATCCATTCCTGATTTTCCTGATTGTACGAATGCGATACTTGCACCATAAGCTATAAAACTATAAATACCAGCAGTATGTGCAAAACTATGATCTAATGGCAGAATTAATAAAGTTTTATAATGTTCGGGAATATCCATTAAACTGCATGCTTGTTCAACATTCGCTGTATAATTGCGATGGGTCAGCATAATTCCTTTCGGATCAGCTGTGGTTCCAGATGTATAACTAATATTAGCTAAATCATTGGGTTTAACATTCTGAATTGCATCTTCGATATCCTTATGGTTTGTCTTCGAAAAATTTTCACCAAGCTTAAAAACCTCATCAATACAAATCTCATCTTGTTCATACGCTTCCTGCGGATCAAGATAAATCACCAATTCAAGATCGGGGAGATTATCTTTTATCTGTTTTATCTTTTTTGCCTGGCCACCTGAAACAAATATCATCCTGGTTCCCGAATGTTCAAGCCTAAACTTCAGCTCAGTAGCTGCTTCGAGTTTTATGGACAATGGCACATTAACAGCACCAGTATATAAAATAGCTAGTTCGCTAATTACCCAATAATTTCTTCCTTCAGAAAGTAATGCTATCCGCTCACCTTTTTTTATTTTTAGATTTAATAAACCTGCAGCCAGCAACCTTACCTTATCTAGCGTTTCTTTATAATTTGTAGATTCATAATTATCAGTCTTTTTTTCCCATAATAATGGATTTGATCCATATTTGTTAACATTTTGTTCGAAGAGATCAATAATAGTTGTCATATTTAGCCCGTTTATTTGAACGTACAATTTAAAAAAAACAAATTAAAATGGCATTATGAAATCCATCATTTTACAAATTGTCGTATTATTTAAATTTGTAAAACACTCTTACTAAGAGCAAAAATGTTGAAAATGACTAGCACTGCAATACTACAAGCAATAACTAATAAAGTGATATTTAGTTGCAGATAAAATAGTTATTAACAATTTACAATTCTTTTCTTTAATCAAACAGTGGATTTTGTTCAGAATTATCGGTTTTATTTTGATTATCAACTTATTTTTTATATATCTTTGTTATTATTAACATTGTAAACCCTAAAAATTCCTGATATTATGAAAAAAATCGCATTCGTTTTAGCAGTATTAATTCTTCTTTCATCTGGTTGTAATATTTTTGGAAAGAAGAAAAGAGAACAGGAAAAGGCTCGAATTGAGCAAATGAAAAAAGATAGTACCCTAAAAGCTCAAAAAGCAGCTAAAGATCTTGAACTTAAAAAAGCACAGGAAGAACAAGCTAAACAGGAAGCTATTCGCCAGGCTGAAGAAGAGCGTCAGCGACTATACAAATTCCATGTTATTGTTGGAAGCTTTAAAACTCCTAAATACGCTGCTGCATATAAAGATTTTATAGGTCAAAAAGGTTATCAAACCGAAATTTTAGTAAATAGCTACAAATTCGAAATGATAAGTATTGGTGCATATAAATCATGGGGCGAAGCCGTAAAAGACCTTCAAAAGGCTCGCGAAGCTGTCGAAGCTACATCATGGATTTATATCAAAGGACAATAAATCCAATCTTAAAGAATATTTTCTGCCGGTATTTTTACCGGCTTTTTTTTTGCATTTTAGGTATAGACTTTAAAATAGTTGAAAATTAATCATGAGTATTTCAGCAAAAATGTTTTTATAAACAAGTAAATATTTTAAATTCGCAGGGTTATTTAAAATTCTAAAACTAATATAATAATTATGACTGAAGCTATAAAACAAACTCTAAGAGACTCTAAAGCTGCTCGTTGGGTTGCATTGGCACTAATTTCAACAACTATGTTTTTTGCCTATTTCTTTGTTGATGTTGTTGCACCACTTCAAAATTTAATGGAAACCGATTATCATTGGACTCCACAAGTTTTTGGAATGCTGGGTGGTTCTGAGTTTTTTCTAAATGTATTTGCTTTTTTCCTAATATTATCTGGTGTTATTCTTGATAAAATGGGAATCCGCTTTACATTAATAACTGCTGGTTTGACTATGGTTGTTGGTGCTGCAATTAAATTTTATGCATTAACTCCTGGATTTGTTGGAACTG
>JAIFLC010000117.1 GCA_020049295.1 Bacteroidota bacterium | reverse complement strand
CAATGATGCCCAACGAATAAGTTTTGATGATGTTTTTTGGCAAAGAAGATTTACAAGCTATATTATACGAGAATCAAACGTATATGATAACAGAGAAATCCTTACCTACATGCAAGGAGTTAATAATCTGTTAGAAGCAGAAAAAATTAAACAACGACTATTTGAAATCGAACATGATCTTTGGGAATTTTAATATATAAGAAATATAAAAAAAGCGCCTACTGGCGCTTTTTTTATAGATAAATGTCTCCTTTTTTCATTTTAATGTCATTCACATATTGTTTTATTTCTTGCTCATCTTCTTTTTTGCAGATTAACAGTATTCCATCAGACTCGACAACAATATAATTTTCAAGACCCTGAATTACAGCCAGTTTGTCATCGGGCATGTTTACAATGCATTTTTGCAAATCATATGCAAAAACATTGTTACCACGAATTGAATTTTTGTTTTTATCATGAGCCAAATGGTCGTTTAGAGAACCCCAAGTTCCTAAATCTGCCCATCCGAAATTGCTACTATAAACAAAAACATTTTCAGCTTTTTCCATTATACCAAAGTCGATAGAAATATTACTGCATTCAAAATATGCTTTTGAAATAAACGATTCTTCATCAGAGGTATTGTAATAATTAAAACCATCCTTAAATAAGGAATTTATCTCGGGTAAGTGTTTGGTAAAGGCATTCATTATAGATTTTAGTGACCAAATAAATATCCCTGAATTCCAGAAAAATTCTCCACTATCAAGAAATACTTGTGCTAATTCTTTGTTAGGTTTCTCAGTAAATGTTTTTACTTTAAAAATATTTGGATTTTTTTGTTCGTTATTTTTTTGGTCGAATTGAATGTAGCCATAACCCGTTTCGGGTCTGCTAGGTTTAATACCTAGGGTTAGCAATGCATCTTTATCTGATACAAAATTTAACCCTTGCAAAATCACCTTAGAAAATTCTTTTTCTCTTAAAATCAGATGATCAGAAGGAGCTGTAACTATGTTAGCATTTGGATTGATTTTAAGAATCTTGAAGTTTGCATATGCAATACAAGGGGCTGTATTTCTTCGAGAAGGTTCAAATAAAATTTGATTGTCACTTAGCTCAGGCAATTGTTCGTGAATTATATTTTTATAAGAAATACTTGTCACAATAAAAATATTTTCGGTTGGACAGATTTGTTTAAAACGATCAAAAGTCATTTGGAGTAACGTTCTTCCTGTACCTAAAATATCTAAAAATTGTTTAGGTTTTTGAGCTCTGCTAATTGGCCAAAACCTGCTTCCTACGCCACCAGCCATAATAACACAAAAGTTATTTTTATCCATATCAGTTTATTAATTAAAATGCTAAAATAACAAAAGCAATACTATTTATTAAGTAAAAACTGAATTTTCTGTTTAAGGTTTGGAATCCAATGATTAGAAACAATATTTGTATATTTGTAGGGGATTTAATTTAAAAGAAATGAATTTAATAACTCATATAGGAAAATATCTTGTTTTGTTAACCAGAGTTTTTTCGAAACCGGAAAAGCTAACGATTTACTATAAAGAAACGATTAAAGAAATAGATAAGCTTGGGATAAATTCGATATGGATTGTAGTTATAATCTCCGTTTTCATGGGAGCTGTAATCACAATTCAAACGGCGTATAATACCGAAAATCCAATTTATCCTAAATATCTGATTGGATTAACAGCTCGCGATACACTATTATTAGAGTTTTCATCAACGATTGTCGCCTTGATTCTTGCAGGTAAAATTGGCTCTAATATTGCCTCGGAGATTGGAACAATGAGAGTGACAGAGCAGATAGATGCTCTTGAAATTATGGGTGTTAATTCAGCAAGTTACCTTATTCTACCAAAAATTGTTGCAACTATATTTTTTAGTCCATTCCTTTGTATTATGAGTATGTTTCTTGGGATATTTGGTGGATGGGTTGCTGGCGTTTCAACTGGAGTAATGACTTCACAGGATTATATTTATGGAATACAATATGCTTTTGTACCCTATTATATTGTTTATGCATTAATTAAAATGGCCATATTTGCATTTTTAATTACATCTATATCTGCTTATCATGGTTATTATTCTCAGGGAGGCTCTCTCGAAGTTGGCCAGTCGAGTACAAAGGCGGTAGTTCATAGCAGTATTTTTATTTTACTCTTTAATGTTATTCTAACCCAATTATTACTTTCATGATAGAAGTTAGGAACTTATCTAAATCATTTGATAACGCAAAGGTTTTAAACAATATTAATATGGTTTTTGATAAAGGCAAAACCAATTTAATCATTGGTCAGAGCGGATCAGGCAAAACCGTATTGTTAAAATCGATTGTTGGCTTGCACGATATTGATGAGGGGGAAGTGATTTTTGATGGTATCGTTTTTAATCATCTGAACTTTAAAGAAAAGAAAGAAATGCGCAAGGAAATAGGTATGCTATTTCAAGGAGGAGCATTATTTGATTCATCTACTGTTGAGGAGAACGTAATGTTTCCACTTGATATGTTTACGGAAATGAGTTTTGATGAGAGGCGAGAAAGAGCTAATGAATGCTTAAAACGGGTTAATATAATTAATGCAAATCAGTTATATCCGGCCGAAATTAGTGGTGGTATGAAAAAAAGGGTTGCCATTGCTCGGGCAATTGCACTAAATCCAAAATACTTATTCTGTGATGAACCAAATTCGGGATTAGACCCCAAAACGGCACTTGTTATTGATAATCTGATTAAAGAAATAACCATTGAATACAATATGACCACAATTGTAAATACGCACGATATGAATTCGGTTATGGAGATTGGTGATAACATAATTTTTATTTCAAATGGATCTATTTGGTGGGAAGGAACAAAAGAGGAAATTTTTGATACTGACAATAATGAATTGAATGATTTTATTTTTGCTTCGAAGTTGTCACAAAAAATAAAAGATCTCAAGAATCAACGTTAACCTAATTCATAGATTTTTTCTAATCGTTTTAAATCAAGTATTTCAATATCCTTGCCCTCAATCTGAATTATTTTATCTTTTCTAAATTCAGACAAAACTCTAATTACATTTTCTGTGCTCATATCGATAAGCTCAGCAATTTCCTTTCTGCTTATCGGAAGACCAAATTTTGAAGAATTATATATTTGTTTTGAAAATAAGAGTAAAATATAGGCAATCCGTCCCCTTAATTGACGAGTGTTGATATCAATCCTTGTTTTTATTACTGAATCAGCAATTGCACTTATTTTTTCGAAAAAGTCGATCGCAAAAATCCCATTTGTTATGATCAGGTTTTTTATAATTTCTAAATCAACAAAACAAACCACTGAATCTTCTATAGCTGTTATTGAATATACTTGGGTTTTGTTGGAAAAGATACTTAATAATCCAATAAAATCTTTTGGTCTTGAAATACTAATAATGTGTTCTTTATCATTTGTTTCAGTTTTGTAAAGCTTAACTAATCCATTTTGAAGATACATAAAGGATGAAATAGGTTCATTTTCGGAGCATATCTTTTCTCCCTTTCGAAAAAGTCGTTCGGTTTTTTTATTATTAATTAACTTCAGGTCTTCTTCTGAAAGATTTTTAAATGCCCATGAACGATAAATACAGTCTTTACAATTATTAACTTTTACAGGTATTTCCATAAATAAGTATTGGTGCTTTATTCAATGATATATATCATTAATGATATATATCATAATATATAAAAATGTCGATACATATATATCTGTTATTTTTGTAACAGTAAATTACATAAAAATACTATAAATTATATCAAAAATGAAAAAGATAGTGATATTAGGAGCCGGTACAGGCGGAACGATAATGGCGAATAAACTTAGAAAGGAGCTCAGTAGGGATGATTGGGAAATAACGATTGTTGATAAGCATAAAACTCATTACTATCAGCCGGGATTTTTATTTATTCCATTTGGAATTTATAAGGAACAGGATGTAATTAAACCTAAAGCAGATTTTATTCCTTCGGGAGTGAAACTGATTTTTAATGAAATAGATCGAATAGATCCTGAAAATAATAAAGTTATTTTAAATGGAGGACAAATATTAAATTATGATTTTTTAATTGTCGCTACCGGAACGAAAACTAGTCCTGAAGAAACTCCTGGACTAAAAGATGAATTATGGTATAAAGAGATCTTTGATTTTTACACAATTGAAGGAGCAGTTGCATTGAAAGAGTTTTTTGAAACATGGCAAGGAGGTAGATTAGTTATGAATATTGCGGAATTACCCTTTAAATGCCCTGTTGCTCCGTTGGAATTTGTATTTCTTGCTGATGAATATTTTACAAAAGTTGGTATAAGAGATAAGGTTGATATAACTTATGTAACTCCACTTCCTGGAGCATTTACAAAACCACGTGCAACCAAAATGCTTGGAGATCTTTTAAAAGAAAAAAATATTACTGTTATACCAGATTTTTATCTCGAAAGTGTCGATAATAAAGAAAAGGTTATCAGATCTTATGATGGAAAAGAAATTCCTTTCGATGTTTTAACTATTGTTCCTGTTAATAAAGGAGATGATTTAATCCAACGAAGTGGAATGGGAGATGATTTGAACTTTATTCCTACCGATAAACACACGTTGCGCTCAGAAAAATACGAAAACATTTTTGTATTGGGAGATGCTTCAAATATTCCTACCTCAAAAGCTGGATCTGTTGTCCATTTTGCTTCAGAAGTAGTATTTAAAAACCTGATGTGTTCGATTAAAGGTCGCAAAATGAGAGCTCATTTTGATGGTCATGCAAATTGCTATATCGAAACAGGTTTTGGAAAAGGATCATTAATAGATTTTAATTACGAAACAGAACCGCTTGCAGGAAACTATCCTTTGCCAGGAATTGGTCCATTTGGATTATTACAAAATTCAAAAATGAATCATTATGGTAAGGTAATATTCAGGTGGATATACTGGCACATACTGCTTAAGGGCAAAGAACTTCCGGTTGAATCAGAGATGTCGATGGCTGGTAAAAAGAAGTAATGAAATAATTGGAGACAAAAATGGAAGTAAAAACAGATAATATGCAGGAGCAAATAAACCAGATAAACCAAAAGCTTGATCTGGTGCTGCATTATGTAAATGAGCAACGGTTAAAAAGCGAGGTTATCGAAGATCTGGTAAACGATCTATCAATTATAGGCAAGGATGCATTTACAAGCACGGTTGAAGAGCTTGATAAACAAGGAATAGAACTAAATGTTGATGATATAAAATCATTGGTATTTAAATTTATTCGAAATATAAATAATATCTCTCAGATGATTGATTTGCTTGAGAGTATGAATGATTTGGCAAAAGATGTTGGTCCAATTATTACTGAGGCAGGAATAGATTTTGCCAATAAATTGCACGAATATGAGCAAAAAGGTTATTTCGAATTTATCAGAGAAATGGCCCAATTGTTTGATAATGCAGTAATTGCTTACAATAAAACAAATACAGAACCAACAAAACCATATTCTCTTTGGAAAATTATGAAAGAAATAAATAGTCCGGAAGTTAAGCAAACCATTGGTTTTATGTTAACGCTATTAAAAAATATATCAATTCAATCAAAAACTAATAAAAGTATTCATTAATAAATTTTAAAACTATGGCACAAAAAACGTATGCAGGAGTGACAGTAGAAGTTACCGATGATGGTTACATGATCGACTCATCAAAATGGAACGAAGAAATAGCAAAGGAAATAGCAAAAGAGGAAAATATTGAACTAACCGACAAGCATTTTGCTGTTATTAAATTTATACGTCAGAATGAGTCTGGCTTGACTATCCGCAAGGTTGGTAATTCTGGAATAGTTGATATAAAGGGATTTTATGCTCTTTTTCCTGGAGGTCCATTAAAAATGTCGTCGAAAATTGCTGGGATTAAAAAACCTACTAGCTGTGTTTAATTAAAATACTTTACTTATATGACAGAGAAAAAAGATACAAAAGTTAAAAAAGTAGCAATTATTTGTGCAAAAGCTTCAATTGAAGATGTTTATGCTACTTTAGTAATGGCAAACGGAGCTGTTATGGAAGGTATGGAAGCTAAAGTTTTCTTTACATTCTTTGGTCTTGATGCAATTACAAAGAAATACATGATGAAGTTACATACAGCTACTGTAGGAAATCCAGGAATGCGAATGCCTGGTGGATTACCTTTTCCTACATTGCTTGGCTTAATCCCTGGCGTTGAAGCTGGTGTTTCTGCAATGATGCGAAGCCAGATGAATCAACTCGATATTCCACCTGTTGATGAATTTTTAGATATGATTACAGCAGGTGGTGGCGAAATTTACGCATGTAAACTAGCAATGGATATGTTTAAATTGGAGAAAAAAGATTTGAGCGATCATGTAATTGATGTACTTACTATTGGAGAATTTTACAATATGGCTGGTGGAGAAGGATCTCAAATTATTTTTACATAAAAAAAATTAGCATTAAAAAACCGCTTATTATTTAGCGGTTTTTTTATTGTATTTCTTCATAATCAATATAATCTCCGTCTGATTTATTGATTATTTTTTCATTATTAACATTTTTTTGGATGGTTATTTCACCTTCCTGCTTATGTTGGTTCTGAAAGTTTGACTGCTGCTGTTCGAAATGTTTCTGAAATTTCTTTACATAGCGTCTTAAAAGAAACCTGCCAATGATTCCCAATAAATAGGTAACTATAAAAAAGAAAAGTAAGAATTTTAAAAAACCCATATTGAATAAAAATTATGGTTGTAAAATTATAATTTCATTTTATAAAAAAAGCGTTTTTGATCGATTAAACTTTCTCAAATTAATAGCTCATCAAAATAAAAAGATAATTACCAATTATTTTTTACTTTTGTAACTCTTAAAATTTATAATAATTAATGATATGGAAACGGTATTAAGCGGAATTAGACCAACAGGAAATTTACATTTGGGCAATTATTTCGGAGCATTAAAAAACTTTGTAAAAATGCAACACGAAAATAATTGTTTCTTTTTTATTGCCGATTACCATTCGTTAACAACACATCCTAAACCAAAAGATTTGCAGGGAAATGTACGACAGGTTTTGTCGGAGTATCTTGCGGCTGGCCTTGATCCTGAAGCAGCAACAATTTATATTCAAAGTGATGTGCCCGAAGTTGCTGAATTATACTTACTGATGAATATGAATGCTTATCTGGGAGAACTTGAACGTACAACTACTTTCAAAGAAAAAGCACGTCAACAGTCTGAAAATATTAATGCTGGACTACTAACATATGCAGTATTAATGGCATCAGATATATTATTACATAATGCTCATAAGGTTCCTGTGGGTAAAGACCAGGAACAGCATCTCGAAATGACCCGAAAGTTTGCCCGTAGGTTTAATCAAATGTATGGTGTAAACTATTTTAATGAGCCAACTGCTTATAATTTTGGAGAGCAGTTAATTAAAATTCCTGGTCTGGATGGTACAGGTAAAATGGGAAAGTCCGAAGGGAATGGAATTTTTTTATTTGATGATCCTAAAGAGATACAAAAGAAAGTGATGAGAGCTGTTACCGATACTGGTCCAACCATTAAAAATCAGGAAATGGCCGAGCCAATAAAAAACATATTTACTTTATTAGAAGTCGTTTCGAATCCAGAAACAGTGAGTTTTTTCCTCGAAAAGTATAATAACTGCGAAATTCGTTATGGTGATCTGAAAAAACAATTGGCCGAAGATATAATACTATTTACTTCACCTATAAGAGAAAAGATTATTGAGATTTCATCAAATGATGATTATCTAAGAAAAGTTGCCAGAATGGGAGCAGACAAAGCTAGAGCTAGTGCTTCAAAAACAATTAAAGAAGTAAGAGAAATAATTGGGTTTAAACCGTTTTAATAAAAAAATCCGATGTACATCGGATTTTTTTTTGAACTATTCTTCCCAGCAATGTTCACAGGCATATCCTGTAGCCCGACAAGCATCCAATGATCCCCAACACGTACCATGTCCATCGTTATAGGGTGTATCTGCTCCGCAACACTTCTCTGCAGATGAGCACCATTATTAATGAAAGGGTTAATCCTAGTCCCAAAGGCAAAAAGTACTTTAAAACTCTTGTTTTCATAGTCTCTAAGATTAAGTTTACATTATTATATGGTTATTAATTTATATTTTGGTTAAGCAGTTTAAGCAAAATATAAGAGAGATTATAAAAGTTTAAAATTCATTTTAATTTTCATCTGTACAGATTTCACAAGCATCACTAGCCCATCTACAACTGCCCATATCTACCCAGCAATGGCCATTTCCATCATAATAAGGTTTATCAGAAGGGCAACACGTTTCACCATTTGAACACCATACTTCATTGTCGCTGCAGTTACTACTGCAACTGCTTAACGAAAGGGTTAAAATTGTATATAATGTAATTACCGATAGTGTTAAACCTA
This sequence comes from Bacteroidota bacterium, assembly GCA_020049295.1. GTDB lineage: Bacteria > Bacteroidota > Bacteroidia > Bacteroidales > UBA12077 > UBA12077. Next base: position 13,234 of record JAIFLC010000117.1, on the reverse strand, counting down.
ATCCATAAGGCAAGACATACTTAAATATTTTTATTTTCATCTTTACAAATATTAAATTATTGATTACTAGTATCTTTTGGTGAATAAAACTTTTTAAATAAAACATAAGAAGGCAAGGCACTTGGTATTATAGCAAAAATGGTATCCTGTTTTATAAAAAAAGCAGTAGGCACACCATTAACTAGCGTGCTCATTGTTTCCGATGGAAGATGTTGAACAAAAAAATCAATATCAAAATTCCTATTAAAAGCTAGTTTGTCTTTTTCTTCTCCGGAAGCAATGGCAATAATGCGATCAACTGTTTTTGATTTTTCGTATTGCTTAAGATTTTCAATAGAATTAAGGCAATGAGGGCAGGTATACGAAAAACAAAATACTAAATAGGTACTATCTTTTGAAGTTGTAACATATTTTGATAATTCGGTTTCACCTAAAGGCTTGTTTAAATACCTTTCATTAATTTTATTTGGCTTGGTAAATATGGGAATTCTGAAAGTATAACCTGCAACAAATATTGCTAAACACATTACTCCCAGAATAAAATATATTTTCCAGTTCTCTGTTTCGGTCTTTTCTTTAGGATACTTAATCCATACAATAAAAGATAAGAAAATAAGAATGAAGTTACGGATAAACGAGAAGGCCGGTGATAATGATGAATACTTTAATGTACCAAAACATCCGCAGTTGGTTATTCCTCTTTCAAAATAAGCGTAGGCAAACGAAATCGTAAAGATAACAAGCAAAACGAATGATATAAAGGAATATCTTTTTGGATATATTGAAAAAATAAGGAATAGCCCAATTAGGATCTCAATTAAAACGATTAAAGGAGAAATCATTTTAAAAATACCGAGGCCATATTGGGTAATTAACTGGCTAAAGGCAGCTGTATCAATAACTTTGCCCACACCAGATATTATAAAAAATGCGCCAACTATAAAAGCATAAATAGAGAGTGTCTTTTTGTCAAACATAGAGTATAATTGAAAGTATAACTAATGTTGAAATTTAGTAATTAATTAAGCCGATTCAAACTTAAAGCAACTAATTATTTAAACAGATTATGCTATTTGAAGATTGAATGCTATCTCAATAACATTTAAGAATAAAGACGATTTCTTTAAAATAGTTTTTTTAGCAATATAATTTATGAGAATGAAAAAAGCAGAGCAATAAGTATTGATCTAATTATTTCTTCCTTATTTTTATAAAACCATTTTCAATATAAAAATGAATAAATTTATACTTGAGATCTGTGCAAATTCAGTTGAATCTGCATTTCTTGCCGAATTGGGAGGGGCTCATCGGGTGGAGTTCTGCGAAAATATACTTGAGGGAGGAACTACGCCTTCTTATGGCGCTATAAGCCTTGCAAGAAAAATGCTTCGTATTGATTTTAACATTTTAATTCGTCCTCGTGGAGGTGATTTTTTGTATTCTGAGAGCGAATTCGAAATAATGTGCGAAGATGTTGTTATGGCTAAGCAACTTGGTGCGGATGGTGTTGTTGTTGGTTTTCTGCTTTCCGATGGATCAGTAGATAAAAAAAGAACAAAGAAACTGGTGAAATTGGCAAAACCCATGAGTGTTACATTTCATCGTGCATTTGATGTGTGCAAAGATCCATATCTTGCATTAGAAGATATTATTGGCTGCGGATGTAACAGGATTTTAACATCAGGTAGGACGAACAAGGCCGAGAATGGAACAGAAATAATAAAAAAACTGATAGAAATAGCGAATGACCGAATTATTATTATGCCCGGAAGCGGAATTGACGAATCAAACATCGAAGAAATTTATAAAAAAACCGGAGCAAATGAATTTCATGCATCACTAAGAACTTCTTTTGAAAGCGGAATGATTTACAGAAACACAGAAGTAAGCATGGGTACAAATGACAAAAACGATTACAAAAGAATTCTTACCGATCCGGACCGCGTTAAAAAGGTTATTGAGATTTTGAGCAGAATAAAATAATAACAATCCCAGATCATGAAAAAGTTAATGTATTCATTGTTGTTCATGGTTGCATTAAGTTGTACCAAACAACAGCACTTTATAAACGATTCACAATATCTTGAAACAGTAAATCAGGATTTTGAAAAAGCTAAAAATCTTGCAAAAGAAAGACAAAATGAGCTTTTTTCTGTTTTTGATGCGGATATAACCAACGAAGAAAGAGAAGCACTGATGTTTCTTTTTGCTTATATGCCGTTAAGCGACTTGGCCGATTATAATGGGGAGTTTTACCTCGATAATGTGCGATTAGCTTTAAAAACAAAAGAAACATTTTCTTGGGGAAATCAGATTCCGGAAGAGATATTCCGTCATTTTGTGCTGCCGTACAGAGTTAACAACGAAAATCTTGATACAGCCAGGGCGATTTTTTATGCCGAATTATCTGAAAGGCTAGAGGGGATGGATTTAAAACAAGCTATTTTGGAAGTTAATCACTGGTGTCACGAAAAAGTAAATTACCAGTCGACAGATGAGCGAACTATTTCTCCACTTGGAGCTGTTAAATCAACCTTTGGGCGTTGTGGTGAAGAATCTACATTTACAGTTACAGCTATGCGTGCAGCTGGTATTCCTGCAAGACAATGTTATACTCCACGATGGGCCCATTCTGATGATAATCATGCCTGGGTCGAAGTGTGGGTTGATGGCAAGTGGCATTTTTTGGGTGCATGCGAACCCGAACCAGACCTTGATATGGCCTGGTTTTCGGCTCCTGCCTTACGTGCAATGTTGGTAAACTCTAATGTGTATGGGAAATATGAAGGTCCCGAGGAGATTATTTTAAAAGAAGATCAGTACACAAAAGTGAATATGCTTAGCAATTATGCTCCTGTAAAAACAATTTTTGCCAAAGTAATTAATGCGAACAACGAAATAGTTAAGGATGCAATAGTAGAGTTTCAGCTTTATAATTACGCTGAGTTTTATCCTATTGCCAAAAAGTTGGTCGATCACAACGGAATAGCCTCATTAATGACTGGATTTGGTGATTTACTTGTGTGGGCTTATAAAGAAAATGAATTTGCATATCAAAAAATTACGGTTGAAAAAACGGATACAATTATTTTAAAACTGCAAGCACATCAAGGTAAAGAATACACTGAAACCTATGATATTATTCCTCCAATTACCAAAGAACCTAAGGCCGTTTCTTCTGAAGGAATTGCTGAAAATCAAATACGATTAAAACACGAAGATGAAATCCGTGAAGCATATGCTGCAACATTTATGAATAATTCGGCATCAAATGATTTGTCTATAAAATACGATCTTGATACTGCTGCCATATGGAATTTCATAGAAAAAAGCCGAGGGAATTATTCAGAGATTGCTGATTTTATTTCCAACGCTTCTGAAATTAATAATCAATATATTATGCCAATTCTTGCATCAATAGCTCAAAAAGATTTACGTGATACTGAATCGAAAATTTTACTGGCGCATTTGAATCATTCATTTACCTATTCTGGAGATTTGCCTCAGCAGAATAATGATCTTTTTGTTAAATATGTGTTGAATCCACGTATTGAAAACGAAAAATTGATTGATTATAAATCGTTTTTGCAACAGGCTTTTGGTGATGATTTTATCAATAAAACAAAACAGGATATTGGTCTTCTAGTAAACTGGATTAATACCGAAATAACTATTACTGATAAGGTAAATTACTATAATGTACCAATAACAGCAAAGGGAGTTTACGAATTAAAAGTTTCTGATAAATATTCACGCGATTTATTTTTTGTTGCTGCTTGCCGAAGTTTTGGAATTCCATCGCGACTTGAACCAGCGACAAAGGTACCACAATACTATAATGAAAAATGGATGGATGTGGACTTTAAGCAAAAGGAAATTTCTGCAGCAAAAGCTTTTGGTACAATTAAACTAAAAAACAGTAAAGAAAACGAAGTAGAACCTTTATATAGAATTCATTATTCCCTTTCGAAATTTGAAAACGGAAAATACAATACTCTCGATTATGGCTGGGATACTCCTTTTAGCGAAATGCCAAAAGAGATAAGGCTTGAAACCGGTTCATACTTATTGTTAACAGGAAACAGGCAATCCGACGGAAGTGTGTTGTCAAACCTGCAGTTTTTTAATGTAAACGAAAATGATACAAAAGAAATCATATTACAGATTCGGAATAATGCAGAACCGTTAGTTCAACTGGCAGAATTTGTTGTTCCAAAAACACTCAAAACAATTGACAATAAATCGATTTCAATAAATGAAAATGAAATAGCTGTTTTTGGATGGATTGATGCAGGCAAGGAACCCACAAAACATACACTAAAAGATATCGGATCGATTGGCGAAGTATTTAATAAGCTGAATTATAAAATCTACTTGCTCGGAAACTCAGAAAACATAAATGGGTCGCTAATTACAACCTACAGCTTGCCGGAATCATCAAATTTATTGATAGACAACGATTTTAAATTACTAAAATCATTTAAGGATGAGAATATCGATCTCCCATTATTTATTGTAGTAAAAGGAAATGGGGTTTATTATCTTTCCGAAGGATATCAGATTGGTATTGGAGAGCAGTTGATAAAAGCGATAAAGAAATTGGAATAATTAAATAATGTGATTTTAATTTAAGAATTAAAAGTATAAGCGACTCTTTTAATTCTAAAGCTATTCAAAATGCACTGATAATCAATAAGATTGTTTTAAAAATAGCTCCATGGGAGCTAAATCTTTGTAAAAGATAAGATTATTAAAGAAATGCGTACCAACCACAAAATTCTTTACATGTAAATCAAATATGTGGTGCGCAATGTATATAAATCAATGAATAATGATTATCTAACTGGTTTATTTTTTTACCATTGCGCGTCAATGAAGCTTCGTGCCATCGAACAACATAGTGCTGACGCGCCTGTGAATACTTATTTCTTTTTAAGTGGATTCCAACCCTGAGCTTGTAGCTCAATAGAATGACCACTTTCGGTTATAAAAACAGTTCCGTTTTCTTTACTAATAATATGTCCAATGGGATGTATCAATGGCTGGTTTTTGATTTTCTCGAAATCAGTTACATTTACGGTAAACAACAGTTCATAATCCTCGCCACCATTAAGCGCTGCAATTAGTGGTTCTATGTTAAACTCACGGGCCATTTTTTCGGTATTCAGATCAATTGGAATTTTGTTCTGGAAAATTTTACAACCCACATCCGAATTTTTACATATATGAAGCATTTCAGACGACAATCCATCGGAGATGTCGATCATTGAAGTAGGAATAACATTGATATCATTCAGTAATTCAATAATATCTTTTCGTGCTTCGGGTTTAAGTTGTCGTTGTAAAATGTAATCGTATCCTTCGAGGTTTGGTTGAGCCCCTTTTGTTGATTTAAAAACTTCTTTTTCACGCTCGAGCAATTGTAATCCCATGTATGCAGCACCAAGATTGCCTGTAACACAAATGATATCATTCTTTTTTGCTGTACTGCGTAATGTAAATTTATTTTTAGTGGCTTCGCCCAATGCAGTAATACTTATCACTAGTCCGGTTAACGAAGACGAAGTATCACCACCTACAAGATCCACATTATAAACTTCGCATGCTAATTTTATTCCTTCATATAACTCATCAAGATGATCAACGGCAAACTTACCTGAAACACCAATTGATACTGTTATTTGTTTAGGAATTGCATTCATTGAGTAAACATCCGAAAGATTTACTACAACCGCTTTGTATCCAAGATGCTTTAATGGAGTGTATATAAGGTTAAAGTGAATTCCTTCAAGCAAAAGATCGGTTGTAACCACTAACATTTTGTTACCATAGTTTAAAACTGCAGCATCGTCGCCTACACCATGAATTGTACTTTTATGTTTAAGCTTAATACCTTCGGTTAAATGATCAATTAATCCGAACTCACCTAATTCGGCTATTTCTTTGTATTTTTTATCGGTCATTTTTGGTTAAAATTGATATATATCATATTAAAATAAGATTAAACAATCTTGCTATATTTGTTGTTAGATTTTCAATATATTTGCAGTCTATTTAGAATTAATCTTATTAAAAATATTAATTCGTTAAAAAGTGCAATTGTGCAAAGTTATGGAAAAAGATCAAGATAAAATATTACACGAAGTTACTCAGAACGAATATAAATATGGATTCGTAACCGATATTGAAAGCGAATCGATAGCAAAAGGGTTAAACGAGGATGTTGTTCGGTTAATTTCTCAAAAAAAGAATGAGCCTGAATTTATGCTCGAATTTCGTTTAAAAGCTTTTCGATACTGGCAAAAGATGAAAATGCCTACTTGGGCTCACTTGAAAGTGCCAGAGATCAATTATCAGGATATTATTTTCTATTCGGCTCCTAAACAAAAAATTTCTGGTCCGAAAAGTTTGGATGATATTGATCCTGAATTAAAAGCTACATTTGATAAGTTGGGAATATCCCTGGACGAACAAAAGCACCTGTCGGGCATTGCTGTTGATGCAGTTATGGATAGTATCTCGGTTAAAACTACTTTTAAAGAATCGTTGGCTGATCTGGGAATTATTTTTTGTTCATTTAGTGAGGCTGTTCAGGAACATCCCGATCTGGTTAAAAAGTACATGGGCTCCGTGGTTCCATATACTGATAATTATTTTGCAGCATTAAACTCTGCTGTTTTTAGCGATGGATCATTTTGTTTTATTCCAAAAGGGGTTCGTTGCCCTATGGAACTTTCAACTTATTTCCGAATTAATGCGGCTAATACCGGACAATTTGAAAGAACACTTATTGTTGCAGAGGATGATGCATATGTTAGTTATCTAGAAGGATGCACCGCTCCGCGCAGAGACGAAAATCAGTTGCATGCTGCAATTGTTGAGATTATTGCAAATAAAAATGCGTATGTTAAATATTCAACCGTTCAGAATTGGTATCCTGGTGATAAAAATGGATTGGGTGGTATTTATAATTTTGTTACAAAGCGCGGTAAATGTGCTGGCGAAAACTCAAAAATATCATGGACTCAGGTAGAAACAGGATCGGCTATAACATGGAAATATCCAAGCTGCATTTTATTGGGAGATAATTCTGTTGGTGAATTTTATTCCGTAGCAGTTACCAATAATCATCAGCAGGCAGATACTGGAACTAAGATGATCCATATTGGTAAAAATACAAAGAGCACTATTGTTTCAAAAGGTATTTCTGCCGGATTCAGCAATAACAGTTATCGTGGATTGGTTAAGGTTACAAAAAATGCAACCAATGCACGTAACTATTCACAATGCGATAGTTTGCTGCTGGGCGATAAATGTGGTGCACATACATTTCCATACATTGAGGTTGATAATAAAGATTCCATAGTGGAACACGAAGCTACCACTTCAAAAATTGGTGAAGATCAGATTTTCTATTGCAATCAGCGTGGAATAAAAACTGAAGATGCTATTGGACTTATTGTGAATGGATATGCAAAAGAGGTGTTGAATAAATTACCAATGGAGTTTGCTGTTGAAGCACAAAAACTTCTTCAGATAAGTCTGGAAGGTAGCGTGGGTTAAATAAGTGAAAAGTTCAAAATTGAAGGTTTCAAGTTGAGAGTTAAACTAAAAAGAGAAAAAAAATATTATAATATGTTATCAATAAAAAATTTACACGCGAATATAGATGGTAAAGAGATTCTTAAAGGAATTAATCTTGAGGTTAAAGAGGGCGAGGTACATGCTATTATGGGTCCGAATGGATCAGGAAAAAGCACATTAGCTTCTGTTCTTGCAGGAAGAGATTTGTTTACCGTTACCGAGGGTAAAGTGACTTATTTGGGACATGATTTGTTGGAGTTATCACCCGAAGAGAGAGCCAGCGAAGGGATTTTTTTAGGATTTCAATATCCGATTGAAATTCCCGGCGTTAGCATGGTTAACTTTATGAAAACAGCTTTAAATGAGCAACGCAAACATAAGGGGTTAGAACCGCTATCATCTTCTGATTTCTTAAAGCATATGCGTGAGAAGAAAGAACTCGTTGAGCTGGATACAAATCTTACCAACCGATCGGTAAACGAAGGTTTTTCTGGTGGTGAAAAAAAGAAAAATGAGATTTTCCAAATGGCAATGCTCGAACCTAAACTGGCTATTCTTGACGAAACAGACTCGGGCCTTGATATTGATGCCTTGCGTATTGTTGCAAATGGAGTAAATAAACTTAAAACTCCGAAGAATGCAAGTATAGTTATTACCCACTATCAGCGATTACTGGATTATATAATACCTGATTATGTTCATGTGTTATATGATGGCAAAATAATTAAGTCAGGAGGCAAAGAACTCGCTTTTGAGCTCGAAGAAAAAGGTTATGACTGGTTAAAAAAAGGCGTTGCTGTTTAATACGTTAAATATTATTACCGGAATTTAAAAAGCAAATAATGAGTTCAGAAATTATAAATATAGAAAACAAAACAAAATTCCTCGATTTATATAAAGAGAATATTAATTTGATCAGAAATGGCTCTCCTGATTATATAAATAAGATCAGAGAAAAAGCAATTTTGGTATTTGAAAAACTTGGAATTCCTGATAAAAAAAACGAGAACTATAAGTATACAGATTTGAAAAAGGAATTTGAAAATGGATTTAAAACTTATCTATCTCCAAAAAATATAAAATTCGACATAAAGGATATTTTCAGTTGCGATGTACCTGATTTAAATACCAAAGTAATATTGTTACTTAATGGCTGGTATTATGATCGTGAAAATCCTTTACAGGAGCTGCCTGGAGGTGTAATTATTGGAAGTTTCCAAAAAGCTATGGAGATTTATCCTGAACTGGTTAAAAAGCATTTTGCCAAATATGCGGATATTGAGAAGGATGGATTAGTAGCACTAAATACCGCATTTGTTAAAGACGGAATATTCCTGTATGTTCCAAAAGGCGTAGTTGTTGAAAAGCCAATTCAGATTATTAATGTGTTAATGGACGAGGAGGAAGGTTTTACATCACATCGAAACTTATATATACTCGAAGAAAACAGTCAGGCTTCAGTGGTAGTTTGTGATCATACTTTGTCTGCAACAAACTTTTTAACTAATTCGGTGGCTGAGTTTTACATTGGACCAAATGCTCAATTTGATTATTCAAGAATTCAGAATGAACATAACGGATCAAAACAGGTTTCGCATTTATTTTTTCATCAGGAAAGAGATAGCAGAGTAACTGACAGTACTATTTCATTGCATGGTGGTTTGATAAGGAATAATGTTTCAGCACATCTTAATGGCGAAGGTTGCGAGAATAATACATATGGATTGTATTTAACAGATAAGGGACAGCATATCGATAATTTTGTTTTTATTGATCATGCAAAACCAAATTGTGTTAGTAGTCAGTTATTCAAAGGTGTTCTGGATGATTTTGCAACCGGTGCATTTAACGGACGAATTTTAGTTCGAAAAGATGCACAGAAAACCCAGGCTTACCAAGCAAACAATAATATTCTACTTACCGATGATGTAGATATTAAAACACGCCCTCAGTTAGAGATTTATGCCGATGATGTTAAATGTAGTCATGGCGCAACAGTCGGTCAACTTGACGAAAACGCATTGTTTTATTTGCGTGCAAGAGGTATTCCAAAAAAAGAAGCTAAACTCTTACTAATGTACGCTTTTGCCTTTGAAGTAATACAAAAAATTAAAGTTCCAGCGTTGAAAGAACGAATTACTGATTTGGTTGAGAAGCGTTTACGTGGTGAGCTTTCGAGATGTAATTCATGTCAGATGCATTGTTGTAATCCTTAATAATAAATCACTTGAGCCTAGATATTAAAAAAATCCGAACCGATTTCCCAATATTAAATCAAGAGATTTATGGAAAACCTCTTGTTTATTTTGATAATGGGGCTACTACCCAAAAACCACAGGTAGTTATTGATGAGGAAGTTAAAATTTATTCGCACGAAAATAGCAATATCCACAGAGGGGTTCATTTTTTAAGTGAACAATTGACTCAGCGTTTCGAAGATGCTAGAAAAGTGGTTCAGAAATTCATCAATGCCAAATATGACCACGAAATAATCTTTACCAGCGGAACAACACAATCTATTAACACTGTTGCTTATTCATTTGGTGAACGATTTGTTAACGAAGAAGATGAAATAATTATTTCGACACTTGAACATCATTCGAACATCGTTCCATGGCAGTTGCTTTGCGAACGCAAAAAAGCTATTCTAAAAGTAATACCAATTAATGATGCTGGAGAACTTCTAATCGATGAATTTGAAAAGCTAATTTCCCCCAAAACCAGAATCGTTGCTATAAATCAGGTTTCGAATGCACTTGGAACAGTAAACGATGTAAAAGGAATTATCAATATTTCACATAAACATAATATCCCTGTTTTGATTGATGGTGCACAAAGTATTCAACATGGTAAAACAGATGTTCAGGATATGGATTGCGATTTTTTTGCATTTTCAGGGCATAAATTATATGGTCCAACAGGCATTGGAGTGCTTTATGGTAAAGAAAAATGGCTGAATAAAATGCCTCCTTTTTTGTCTGGAGGAGAAATGATCAAAAAAGTATCATTCGAAAAAACAACTTTTAATGAATTGCCATTCAAGTTCGAAGCCGGAACACCAAATTTTACAAGTGCAATTGCAATGTCAAAAGCAATAGAATACATTCAAGCTATTGGATTAAACGAAATTGCAGATTATGAAAAGGAGCTTCTTAATTATGCTACTGAAAAGCTACAATCAATAAAGGGATTGAAAATAATTGGAACGTCAAAAAACAAAGTAAGTTTAATTTCTTTTATACTTGAAAACATTCATCATTACGATGCCGGAATGGTAATCGATAAGATGGGTATAGCCGTAAGAACAGGACATCATTGTGCAGAACCAGTTATGCAACGGTTTAACATTGAAGGGACATTACGCGCATCGTTTTCATTTTACAATACAAAAGAAGAAATTGATAAACTGTATAATGCAATTTTAACTGTTAAACAGATGTTTGGGTAGAAGAGTGCCTAACCTTTCTGCCGACAGGCAGGAGCGCTTAAAGATTATAGTGCCTAAAATTAAAATGATATATTGAAAACTTTTAACTTTACTAACTTTAGCTCACTTTAACTTACTTTAGTTCACTTTTAACTTTTATGCTATGGATATCAACACAAAGCAAGACGAGATAATTGAAGAGTTTTCGATTTTTGATGATTGGATGGATAAGTATAACTATTTAATTGAACTAAGCCGCGAATTACCAGCCATTGACCCGAAATACAAAACCAACCAGTATCTTATTGAGGGGTGCCAGTCAAAAGTATGGCTTAATGCAGAACTGGAAAAAGGGGTTTTAAAATTCTCAGCCGATAGCGATGCCATTATTACCAAAGGAATTGTGGCTTTACTTATTAGAGTGTTGAATAATCAGAAGCCTGAAGATGTCATGAATGTTGATTTATATTTCATTGAAAAAATTGGATTACAACAAAATCTCTCTCCAACAAGGTCGAATGGTTTGCTAGCAATGGTAAAACAGATGAAGCTATATGCCCTGGCATTTCATGCAAAAAATAAATAAAAGGTAATATGGAAGAAAAGAATATATTAGCTCTCGAAGCTGAAATTGTTACAGTGCTTAAATCAATTTATGATCCTGAAATACCTGTAAATATTTATGATTTGGGACTTATTTATGCTGTTGATGTAGATGAAGACAAAAACGCAACAATAAAAATGACACTTACTGCACCCAATTGTCCTATGGCCGATGACTTGCTAAATGAAGTACAGCAGAAAACCAGTGATATAAAGGGAGTTAAATCAGCCAAGATTAATCTTGTTTTTGATCCACCCTGGGACAGAAGTTTGATGAGCGAAGAAGCATTGCTCGATTTGGGTTTAATTTAATAAAGTTCTTTGTTTCAAACTTGTTTTTTTATTCAATATTTAAAAAAATACATCCAAATTATTTTATATTGCACAATATTTGTGGAATTCTTAAGGCCAATTTCTTAAGTATAGCTGATGAATACCTGAAATTTGAATGATGTATATGAAAAGAGTCTTTTTAGTTACTACATTTCTTCTTATAATCTCTAGAATTTCCTTTGCCCAGTTTGGTCAGAACAAAGTTATGTACGAACGCTTCGATTTTGATGTGTACAAAACACCGGCTTTCGAAATATATAATTATTTAAACGACGATACTGCTATTTATGCCATTGGTCAATTATCTGAAAGATGGTATTTAAGACATAAAGCAATCTATAGCGATACCCTGGTTCAAAGCCCCATAATCCTTTATAATAATACAACCGATTTCCGACAAACAACCGTAATTTCGGGATCAGTAGGAGTAGGAACGGGTGGGGTAACCGAAGGTTTCAGAAGTAGAGTAGTTATACCGGTTATGGCATCGAACAAAGAAACAGATCATGTACTTGGACACGAAATGGTGCATGTTTTTCAATATAATCTGGTCCGCGAAAACGATAGCCTTTCATTTCAATCGCTAGGGAATATTCCTCTTTGGTTTATCGAAGGTACTGCCGAGTTTTTGTCTATTGGGCCATTGGATAACCGCACCGCAATGTGGATGAGAGATGCAGTTATTAACAAGGATGTTCCTTCGGTTAAGGATATGACCCGGAATATGTATAAATATTTTCCATATCGATATGGCCATGCATTTATGTCATATATTTCTGGGGTTTGGGGTGATGATATTATTCAGCCTTACTATTACATGTCATTACGGTTTGGATTAGAGCATGCTACAAAACTTCTTTTTAATATTACAATCGATAGCCTTTCTTCACATTGGCAAAGAGGCGTTGAAACACAATATGCCGAGTTTTTAAAAGATACAATAGCTCCTGTTGGAGAATTGATGTTTAATGATAAAAATGGAGGGGAAATAAACCTATCTCCGGTTGTAAGTCCTGATGGCAAACAAGTAATTTTTCTCTCTAACCGTGATGTAATTAATATTGACATTTTATTGGCTGATACAGAAACGAAAAAAATAACCAGCAAGCTTACCTCTACAGTTAAAAAAACACATATTGATGACTTCAATTATATCGAAGATGCCGGATCCTGGTCGCCCGATGGTAAGAAGTATGTTTTTGTAACCTTCTCACAGGGTACTCATGTATTATTATTAGTAGGGATTGATGGCAAAAGGATAAAAACGGAAAAAGAAATAAAAATAGA
>JAIFLC010000205.1 GCA_020049295.1 Bacteroidota bacterium | reverse complement strand
ACAGAGCTGCTGCTATAGTTACCAGCCTCAATCACTATAGCCGCAAAGACGAGAAACCTGCTATAAAATGTGATGTGCACTCTATTATTGATAATTGTCTACTTATGCTTCAAAATCAGATTAAACATAATATTGAAGTTACAAAAAAATATACAACGAAACCCCATACTTTAATTTGTAATGAAGGAAAACTTCATCAGGCCATATTAAATGTGCTGTCCAATGCTGTTCAGTCGATAGAGGGTAATGGCAAAATAACAATTAAAACGGATATTAAGGATAATAAAGTCAGCCTTGTTATTTCTGATACTGGATGTGGCATTAGTAAAGAAAACTTGCCAAAAATACTTGATCCTTTCTTTTCAACTAAAGATCCGGGCAAAGGAACTGGATTAGGTCTTTCAATTACCTATAATATTTTGCAGGAACACAAGGGATCCATAGAGTTTGAATCGGAACTCAACAAAGGAACAAAAGTAGTGATAAAATTACCTCTGAAGCAGAATGAATAATTCCATGATGTTTAATTTTAAAATCTGCGCTAAATTAAGAACAACTTCATTTTTTATTGTAATATTTTTAAATTATTAATACTTTTAAGAAAAGATTATAAAGATTCAGTCGTGCTTAACATTTTACCTTGTTTATTTGCTCTTGCTCTTTTATTTAACTCTCCTGATATATCAGGTAGTGTAAATAGTAATAAGATTTTTCAGGATTCCACTGAGGTATTTAAACGTCGGATTGAAGATAAACTAAATATGTCTGAGGATTTAAAGAATTCTGATTTAAAGCAAGCTATGGCTATTGCTAAGCAGGCATTGGTGGAAGCTCAATCATTAAACAACAACCGATTAATTGCCGAATGCAAACTTACCATAGGAAAATGTTATGATTATTTAGGTGGAAACCTTGAGGCATTGGATCATTTAACAGAAGCTCTTGAAATATATAATGAGCTAAATGATAAAGTTAAAAAAGCTCAAACCTATAAGCAGATTGGAAGTATTTATTATTACTCTCAAGAATATGAAATAGCATTTAATTATTATGAAAATGTTTATAAATGCGGGCAGGAAGTTAGCGATACTCTTTTAATAATTGAAGCGCTTATCGGAAAAGGATCGGTTTATGGAAATACAAACCGAATGGACTCTGCACTTATAACTTTTGAAGAAACGTACACATTAGCACGACAATTTAAGAACAAGGCTACAGAAGTTCAGAGTCTTTTTTATATGGGTGACGTAAATTTATATTCTGGGAAACCAATGGATGCAATAGAAATATTCCATCAGGTAGAAAATAACTATGATCTAAAGAAAATAAATTCAAAGATTATTTCGAGTTTATACAACTCAATGACAAATGCATATATTAAAACAGGTGATATTAAAAGTGCAAAACGTTACAGTCAGAAAGCAAAAGAGTCACTTATTGAATTCCCCCGAATTAATCAAAAAATTACGTATTACGAATTAAAGTTCCGTATTGATACATTGGAAAGAAATTACAAATTAGCTGTTGAAAGCTATTTAAAATATAAGAGCTTAAGCGATAGTTTAAATAGCTCAGCATTTAAAGAACGACTTTCTAATTTTGAAACACTATATGAATTAGAACGAAAAGAAAGAGAAATTGATCGGCTTACTCTTGATAACAAGCTAAAAGACTTTTCAATAAAACAAAAACAACTTGTAAATTATGGGTCGATAGCACTTATTGTTTTGCTTTTTGTAATTGTATACCAAACGATACGATCTGCACATAGAACAAAAGAAAAAAACAGAATATTGCAGGAACAGCAGGAGGAATTAGCTACTGCCAACGAGGAACTTATTTCTACGAATGAAGAATTACATAATCAACGTGAGGAATTGGAGGCTGTTTTATCAAATCTCCAAAACGCACAAAAACAGCTTATACATGCCGAAAAAATGGCTTCATTAGGTGTTCTTGCTGCTGGAGTAGCACACGAAATAAATAATCCGTTGAACTTTATTAAAGGCGGAATTGTTGGAATTGAGGGTTATATAAAAGATAATCTTAATGAACATTATGACCAAGTATCTCCATTAATCGAAGGAATAAATACCGGAGTTGACAGGGCAGCTGCTATTGTTACAAGTTTAAATCATTATAGTCGCCGTGATGATCTGCCAATTAGTAAATGCGATATTCATTCGGTTATCGATAACTGCTTGGTAATGCTTCATAACCAGTTAAAAAACAGGATTGAGATTTCAAAAAAATACTCCCAGACACAATACATATTAACTTGCAATGAGGGCAAGCTGCACCAGGCTATTCTAAATATATTGGCAAATGCTGCCCAGGCAATTGATGGTAAAGGAAAAATTGACATAACTACCATTGTTACCGATACCATAGTAGAGATTCTAATTTCTGACTCGGGAATGGGAATTGATGAAGAGATTATGCCAAAGATACTTGATCCGTTTTTTACAACAAAAGAACCGGGTAAAGGAACTGGCTTGGGCCTGGCAATAACGCATAACATTATTCAGGAACATAATGGGACACTTGATTTTGTATCTGCTTTAAATAAAGGAACTACTGTTACAATAAAATTACCATTAAAACAGAATGAATGAATTTACGATATTAATTTTTGTTGCCATTTTGTTGCGATTGATTCTTACAAATAGCTTATATTTAGTGATAAATTTGTTTTAATTCTTAAATTATGGAAAAGAATTATTATTGGTTAGAACTCAATGGTTATCTGCATCATAATAATTTTTTTTATGTGATTTCTTTTTCACTTGTTTTATTAGTTTCTACGTTTCAGAGTTTATCTCAAAATAATCAATCATTAAAATTTTCCACCCTTTCATTATCCGAAGGATTATCGCAAAGTGTGGTTTTTCAAACCATTCAGGATAAGGATGGTTTCCTGTGGTTTGGTACTCAGGATGGATTAAATAAATACGATGGTTATGAATTTACCGTTTATCGAAATCAACCTAATGATAAATTCAGCTTATCGAATAATTGTATTCTATCAATTCTTGAGGATAATGATGGAAATCTTTGGATAGGTACTCGTGGAGGTGGTCTTAACCGATTCGATAAAAACTCTGAATCGTTTTGTTCGTTTACCAATAATCCAAAAGATTCTCAATCGCTTTCGAATAACTTTATTTATTGCTTATTTGAAGATGATGAAGGTATTATTTGGATTGGGACAAACGGCGGTGGATTGAATAAATTTGATAAAAACACAGGAAAGTTCAAATCATTTAAAAATGAAATCAATAATTTCAATAGTATATCAAATGATATTGTCTGTTCTATTGTAGAGGAGGATTCATTAACGCTTTGGATTGGTACATTGGGTGGAGGACTAAATTACTTTAATAAGAAAACTGAAAGTTTCAAATCATATCAAAATGACAGAAAAAATCCTAACAGTATATCGAACAATAATATAAAATCAGTTTTTATAGATTCAAATGATATTCTTTGGGTTGGAACAAACGGTGGGGGTTTGGATCAATTTGATAAAGATTCTGAACATTTTATTCATTTCACAAACAATCCTGATAATCCAAACTCTCTTTCAAATAATTTTATTAATGCAATTTATGAAACTAGCAGCGGCATGCTATGTATCGCAACGCATGGCGGAGGACTGAATATTTTTGATAGAAATTCTGGTAAATTTGATGTTTATATTAAAGATCCATTAAATCCCACGAGCTTATCGAGTAGTTATCCAATATCCTTATTCGAGGATCAATCCAAAACATTATGGATTGGAACTTATGGTGGCGGATTAAGTAGCTATAGTAAATATCGAAGCAAATTTGGGATATATAAGAACGATCCCTTAAACCCAAAAAGTATATCTACAAATACCATTCGATCCTTCTATATCGATAAATCGAATACATTATGGGTTGGAACCAGAAGTGGTGGACTTAATAAGTATGATAGTTCGAAGGGTGAGTTTAAGGCATACAAGAACATTGTAAACGATAATCAATCCTTATCCAATAATGCAATCTATTTTATTATTGAGGACGAGCTTGGTTTCTTTTGGATTGGAACCAGCGGTGGTGGGCTGAATAAGTTTGATCCTAAAACAGGCAAGGCTCAAGCATTTCGAAACGATCCTTCAAATACCAACAGTCTTTCAAATGATTTTATTTACTACCTTCTCGATGATCAGTTGGGCTCCATTTGGATTGGCACTGATGGTGGTGGCTTAAATAGGTTTGATAAGAAAACGGGAAAGTTTACAGTCTATAAAAATAACCTCAATGACTCCTTAAGTATATCTGACAATATAATTATATCAATTTATAATGATAAACAGGGTAGATTATGGCTTGGAACCCGATCAGGAGGATTAAGTATTTTTGATCCTAAAACTGAGAAAGCAGTTGTTTATAAGAACGATCCAACCGATTCAAATAGTATTCCTAATAACTCAGTGCTGTCGATCGTTGAAGATGAATTTGGAACCATTTGGATTGGTACGGATGGAGGAGGATTAAACTTGGTAAGTACGGATAGCTTTGGTAGGTTAAGTTTTAAGAGCTATACCGATCACGATGGATTACCCAATAATTGTATCTATGGAATTGTGGGCGATATAGAGGGCAATTTGTGGTTAAGTACAAATAAGGGAATTTCTAAGATATCTCCATATATCAGTAAGTTAAATAGACAATTGGCACCAAAACCGTTGGTTCAGAATTTTGATTTTAATGATGGACTGCCTAGCAATGAATTTAATACCAATGCATATTACCGTGGTAACGATGGGACAATTTATATGGGCACTATTGCAGGGGTAGTATATTTTAATCCCAATAGTGTTATTGATAATAAATACTTACCACCTGTGGTAATAACTGGATTTCAGCTTTTTAATAAAGATGTTGAAGTCTTGCCAAATACATATCAAAAGAATAAAAAGGATGAAAATGTAAGGATTATAAGTAAAAATGGAAACTACTACTTATCTCAAGCTATATCAAAAACGAAAGGTATAACCCTAACTGCTGATGAAAAAGTATTCACTTTTGAATTTGCATCACTAGATTTTTCTATTCCTCTGAAAAATAAATATGAATATATCATGGAAGGATTTGATAAGGATTGGAATAGAATTGGGACAAGAAGATTTGCTACGTATACCAACCTGCCAAATGGCCATTACACGTTTAAAGTACGAGGAACAAATTGTGATGACTTATGGAGCAACAGTATTGCGAGTATCAATATAACCATACTACCACCATTTTGGAAAACAACATGGTTCCGGTTATTGGTATTGTTTAGTTTTGTTTTTTTTGTAATTACATATATTAAGTGGCGAGAGCGAAAACTTAATGAGGATAAAGATATACTAGAAGCAACTGTTAGGGAGCGAACTATGCAGCTTAAGGATGCTAATGAAGAATTAAATCAACAAAAAGAGGAGCTGCAAACAATTAACGAAAAATTAGTACAACATAAAATTGACCTTGAACA
Organism: Bacteroidota bacterium; assembly: GCA_020049295.1. GTDB lineage: Bacteria > Bacteroidota > Bacteroidia > Bacteroidales > UBA12077 > UBA12077. Next base: position 2,844 of record JAIFLC010000205.1, on the reverse strand, counting down.
AGCGAACGCTACAAAGGATAAGTTTTTTGGTATTATTGCCCATGATCTCCGAAATCCATTTAATAGTCTTTTGGGATTTTCTGATTTTCTTATTGAAAAAATCAAAGAAGGGGATTTTAATGAGAGTTTTAAAATTGCTAAAATAATTCACCAATCATCCTCTGTAGCACACGAACTTCTTGAAAATTTGCTAAATTGGAGCTTGTCACAAACCGGAAAAATTTCTTTTACACCTGAAAATCAGGATTTGAAACTATTAGTTGATGCAAACTTGTTGCTTTTAAGCAATAATGCTGAAAGTAAAGGTATTGTGCTTACATCACTAATAAAAGAACGCGTAATGGTATTTGCCGATAAGAACATGGTTGTAACCATTTTAAGTAACTTAATTACGAATGCAATTAAGTTCTCAAAAAGGAATGATAGAATAGAGATAGATGTTGAAAAATCCGATGGATATATTACAATTCATGTATCGGATACTGGAGTAGGAATGGATGATAATACACTCGGAAAACTATTTAAAGTTGACGAAGTAATGAAAACAAAGGGAACTTCTAATGAACCAGGAACTGGTCTTGGATTAATCCTTTGTAAAGAGTTTGTTGATTTGCATAAAGGTAAAATATGGGTGGAAAGCAAAATAGGATTCGGGAGTAGATTTTCATTTACACTCCCAGAAGCCAAGCATTAAGAATCTTTTTTAACAAACAAATAACAGAACAAGCATTATAATAAAATTACCATTAAATAAATAATTAAAAATGATGAACGAGAAAAAAACATTGCTTTATGTTGATGATGAGCCAATTAATTTAAAACTGTTTGCATTAAATTTTAAAAACAAATTTAATGTACTAACCGCCGAATCAGGCGCTGAAGGTTATGAATTACTTAAAAAAAATCCTCAAACTTCAGTGGTTATAAGTGATATGAAAATGCCAGGAATGAATGGAATAGAATTTATTAGACTTGCCAAAAAGGATTTTCCTGAAATATCGTATTTTATTTTAACCGGATTTGATATTACTGAAGAGATTGCCGATGCTCTAAACGAACGATTGATTCATAAATACTTTAGAAAGCCTTTTAATATGAAAGAGATTGAATCATCAATTTTGGAGATTTTAAATTAAAAAGCAGATTAGTTTAGAGTTTTTATCTCTCCAATTTTTGGTTTCATAAGTAAAACATTATCCTTCGCTGCAGCCTCTGAAGCACGCTCTATAGGTTCGGTCCATGAGTGTAGACTTAACCTGAATTTACCCCAATGAATCGGAACAAGATATTTTCCATTCAAATCAAGATGTGCTTTTACAGTTTGCTCAGGCATTGAATGAATATTAGGCCATTGTAAGTTATATTGTCCACATTCAAGAAAAGTTAAATTGAAAGGTCCATATTTTTCACCAATTTCTTTAAAATGCTTTCCATAACCCGAATCGCCTCCCAGAAATATTTTTTTCTCACCTGACTGAACCACCCATGAACACCACAATGTTTTATTCCTGTCGCGTGGACCACGACCCGAAAAATGGCGTGCTGGAGTTGATGTAAGGGTTATTTCTGAATTGTCGAATGAATCACCCCAATCGGCAACAGAAATATTTTCAGGCGATACACCCCATCGCAACAGATGGGCTTCGACACCTAGAGGTACATAAAAATGTTTGGTTTTTGTTATAAGCTGTATAATCGATTTGTAGTCAAGATGATCATAGTGATCGTGCGTTATAATTACTAAATCAGGATTGGGCAAATCTGAAATAGTATAATTATGAGTATACTCAAAGGCTTTATTAATAAACGAAACTGGCGATGCCGCTTTACTAAAAACAGGATCAACAAGAATAATTTTGCCATTTAAATTAATTAAAATAGTTGAATGGCCAAACCAGGTATAAACTAAACCAGAATCAGATTTTATAAATTCATTTTTATCAAAATGTAAAGTTTCAACAGGGGTTATTGGTTTTCCGTTTTCAACACCATTCATGAATTTACGAACTGTTTTAAACATCGATCCATTTTTTACCATCATAGTGGTTGGTTCAATATTTTGAAAAACGCCATCTTTGAAATTTGGAGATTTTTCTATTCTTTCAAGAACTTCATCTTTAGATTTCCCACCAAAAACAGGATTTACCCATATGTATATATTTATTACCAATGGTATAGCAATAAAGATAATAAGAAGTATTAGTAATGTCATCTTTAATTTCATGATTAGGAATTATAACACAAAAATAGAATGATTGTTTTAATAATTAAGATTTTTTAAGATGAGTAAGGAAATGCCATTTATGCATAAATAGCATTAGCCTATTGGAATTAACCTCTGCTTTTTTTATATTCGTTTATAATTCTAGGGTTATTTTAAACTGTTGTGCGATTATGGCAGATTATTAAAAAAATGAAATCTACGGGAACAATGATAAAATAATTATTTGCAATAAATTACTTTTTGATTTCTTTGAGTCATGGAACCTTTGTGGCTGATTTTTGCCACAGACCTGCCCGTCCGGCAGGCGGGGTCAAAAAATCACCAAGACACATAAAATCAATGCTTAAGAATTATAATCGCACAACGAGTTTATTTTATTAAAATTATATACTGAATTTTTAATTAACTAGTTTAAAATATATGGATAAAAGTATTGATTACAAGCACTTCTCTTTTGATTCAACGAAATCGATACTTTATCATTTTGTTACTGAGGATAATATTAGTGATAATTCATCTTTTATAAATTCAATGTCATATCTGGCAACATTAATTGATAAGCACCATCCAACGAAATTGTTTATTCAAATTTTTTCTGAGCCCCGATATTTTGAGGATAA
>JAIFLC010000099.1 GCA_020049295.1 Bacteroidota bacterium | reverse complement strand
TTAATCATGAATCCTGGCTCAAAAGGAGGTCAAAGTCAAAAATATTTCAATAGAATTTTTGATGCTTTAAATGAGGCAAAAATTGATTATGATTATAAATATACACATATACTTGAAGATGCTTACAAATATGCTGTGGAAGCAAATAAATCAGATTACAATGTCATTGTTGCAGTTGGTGGTGATGGAACAATAAGTGGTGTTTTAAATGGTTTTTTTGATTTGGATGGGAAATTAATCTCCAATTCAAAAATGAGTGTAATTTATACAGGAACTAGCCCCGATTTTTGCAAAAGCTATAATATTCCAATAAAAATAGATGAGGCAATACAAACACTTATTGATAATTTTTCAAGACAGATCTATATTGGGAAATTAATATGTGTAGATGAAAACAATAAAAACCATATTGCTACAACTGCATCAAAAATAAAATCTCCAAAGATTAATTATTTTGGTTGTTGCGCAAACATAGGCCTTGGAGCTACATTAGCCAGAAAAGCAAATGGTGGGATAAGAAAATATCTGGGTGATACCTTGGGAACTTTTTTTTCGCTAATAATTACAATTGCTACCTATAAAGCGAATGATCTTACTGTAAAGAAAGATGAGAATGAGGTTATAATCCATAAATTATATAACCTATCGGTTGGGAGAACCAAATATATTGCCTCGGGAATAAAAATAAATAATAAAATTATTTTTGATGAAAAAGGATTTTATTGTTTAACTGTAAGTAAACTTAATTTCTACAATTTACCTTCTTTAATAAATAAAGTATATAGTGGAAATGATTTTAAAAATACGGATATTCTGTCATTGGATTATTGTAAAAAGATTGAAGTATTTGATAATAATGAAAATACGGAAGTTGAACTCGATGGAGATCCAGTTGGTTATTTGCCATGTATGATAGAAACTAGCATTGACAAATTAAATTTAATCGTTAAAAAGGATATTCTCTAATTCAGAATTATGCATTGCGGCAAAAATGGTTCTGGTAATGCATAGCTAGATTGTAATTACGAAAGAAGCTCTTGACTCATTGTTATTTATTCGACCCCTATGGGGTCATTAAAAACATAAAACTTTAAACTTTAGGCATTTTAGACACTTTAGTCACTTTTGTTAATAAGTATGTTAAAAGTTGGTTTGATTTTATAAATCATTTTTTTTGCAATTCCATATATTTGCATACGGAATTAATTTTTCGTAAACGTTCGATGATAACATTAAAGATTTTCAGAGACAAAGTAGAGTTTTTTACAAATGATATTTGGCATTTTGCCTTTTAAAGCAGGTTTCTTTTTCGGAAACCTGTTTTTTTTATGTACAAACTGAAATAACATGATTTATCTTATACTTAGCATACTTTCTTCTACATTAATATACATTATCTTTAAGTATATCGATAAGTTTAAAATAAGTACTTTCGACATCATTATCATAAATTATATTACAGCATCAGTTCTCGGTATTTTACTTTCTGATTTTAATCAGATTAATTTTTCTGTTTTCAAAAATGCCTGGGTACCCTACTCTGCCATTATTGGCATACTATTTATTATGATGTTTGTAATTATTGCGCGTTCATCGCAGGTTGTAGGTATTGCAGTTACTACAGTTTCGAATAAAATGTCGGTAATTATTCCGATTATGGTTTCAATACTAATTGATCCTTTAGATGTTCTTACCAATCTGAAAGCTTTTGGAATATTTTTAGCACTTATTGCAGTATTTCTTACCATCTATCGCGAACGAAAAGTAGATTTTCATCCACGTGATATTTATCTGCCAATAATCCTCTTCTTGGGTATGGGCCTTGTTGATTCGCTTGTAAAATATGCCCAGCATTATTATGTTGATGACAGCATTCTGGCATTATTTACAGTGGTTTTATTTGTTATGGCTGCTATTGCAGGATTACTTACAAAATTAATAAGAAGAACATCTTTTACAGATTTAATAAAACCCAACACATTTTTATTTGGCATCGCGCTGGGAGTAAGTAATTATGGATCGCTCTATTTTCTGATTCGCGCTCTTAATCATCAAACCAACGCTGGTAATACATTCGATGGTTCCATAGTTTTTGGAGTGAATAACCTTGGAGTTATCGCATTGTCTGTTTTATTTGGATTAATCGTTTTCAAAGAGAAATTATTAAAAATAAACTGGATAGGAATAATCATCTCGTTTATTGCAATTTATATTTTATCAATTACTTAGGTTGTGGCAGAATATATCGACGAATATTACACATTAAGCAAACCCTCCGAAGGACTTTTTAAGGACAAGGGCAGTAAGTTCATTGCTAAAGCTTTTCCCGTATCATCAGAAGCCGAAATAAAAGCAATACAAGAACAATTGCGAAGTGAATACCACGATGCAAGGCATCATTGCTATGCATATATGCTCGGTGCTAACAAAAAAGTATTTAGAGCAAATGATGACGGTGAACCATCAAGTACAGCTGGAAAACCAATTTTGGGACAAATAAAATCGTTCGATTTAACTAATGTTTTAATTGTGGTAATTCGCTATTTCGGAGGTACAAAGCTTGGAGTGAGTGGATTAATACAAGCTTACAAAACAGCAGCCGAAGAAGCCCTCAGAAGTGCTGAAATAATTAAAAAAACACTGCTTGATTATTACCAGCTAAAATTTGAGTATGCTGCAATGAATGAAATTATGAGAATCTTAAAAGAAGAAAATATAGAACAAATGGATCAAAAGTTTGATCTTACCTGCTCTGTCACAATTTGCTTCAGGAAAGCTGAAACCGAAAGAGTACTAAGTAAGTTCGATCGAATTGAAAAACTTAAAATCGAGTTTGTTGAGACGAAATAATAATTTGTGATTGGTGAATGGTGAATAGAAAGTTGGAAGTCCGAAGTTCAAAGCTAATGGCTCACAACTCACAATTCGCAGATCACATTGGTAATTTATAATTGATAAGAGATAAAAAAATGTTGAACTAATAAATATAACGAATGAAAAACAAACACTTAGTTTCCATTACTGATTTTACCAAGGAAGAGATATTACGAATCCTTGAGTTAGCAGCTGAATTTGAAAAAAAACCTAGTCAGAACCTGCTCGAAGGCAAAGTAATTGCAACTTTGTTTTTCGAACCATCAACTCGCACACGATTGAGTTTCGAAAGTGCAATCAGCCGATTAGGTGGAAAATACATTGGATTTACCGATGCATCATCATCGAGTGTTTCGAAGGGTGAATCGATAAAAGATACCATAATGACAGTTGCTAATTATAGCGATATGATTATTATGCGTCATCCCGTTGAGGGAAGTGCACGTTGGGCAAGTGAGGTATCAAGAGTTCCAATTATTAATGCTGGCGATGGAGCAAATCAGCACCCTACGCAAACCTTGCTTGATCTTTACACAATTAAACAAACCCAAGGAACACTTGACAATTTGAATTTATTCTTTGTCGGTGATCTTAAATATGGCCGAACAGTTCATTCATTAATTCAAGCCATGTCGATGTTTAATACTACATTCCATTTTATTTCTCCTTTAGAGTTACAAATCCCTAAAGAGTACAAATTATATCTGGACAAACTTGGACTAAAGTATCACGAATACAGGGATTTTTCAGAAGTAGCAAACGAAGCAGATATTATTTACATGACACGCATTCAGCGTGAGCGTTTCTCAGACCCAATGGAATACGAAAAAACTAAAAACTCGTATGTACTTAAAAATAAAATGCTAGATAATACCAAACCTAACATGAAGGTTCTCCATCCACTTCCTAGAGTAAATGAGATTCATACAGATGTAGACACAAACGAAAAAGCATACTATTTTACCCAAGCTCTGAACGGTGTATTCACTCGCCAAGCAATTATGACATATATTTTAGGACTTAAAAAATAAAAAATCATGGATATTAACGACAAAAAATTACAGGTAAGTGCTATCCAGAATGGAACAGTTATCGATCATATTCCTGCAAGCAATCTATTTAAGGTAATTGACATTTTAGGACTTGACAAAATAAAATCACAGATTACTTTTGGAACCAACCTTGAAAGCAAACGCTTAGGCTTTAAAGCAATCATAAAACTTGCTGATGTATTCTTTATGGATAATGAAATTAATAAAATCGCTTTGGTAGCGCCTGAAGCCAAATTGAATATCATTAAAGATTATAAAGTAGTTGAAAAACGAATTGTAGAAGTTCCTGATTCAATTGTTGGTATTGCAAAATGTGGTAATCCAAAATGTGTTACAAATATCGAGAATATTGTTACCCGATTTCAAGTGGTATCAAAGAAAAAAGTAGCTCTTAAATGCCATTATTGCGAAAAAATAACCGACTCCGAACAAATGGAGATTTTCTAGATATAAAAAAGCTGCTTCGAAAAAGCAGCTTTTTTAACTATTTATCTGATTAAATGATTTTTAACTGTACTTATACCTTTGCATTTAACTTTTATTTATTTTTTGAACATCTGGCTAACCCTGAATTAATAATAAAGATTAATTAAAAATTAAATTATAAAAGAAAGCTTCATTATAAATGCCAATTAGCTTTACTATTTTTTTATATTCTGCTTTGATGAGCAATCAAAATCTAATCAAATATTTCTAAAATAAGAATATAGATTGAAAAATTGAATAGTTTAAATAGTTTCATATCTAATTGTTCTATATCATTCTGGACTTTCAACAATTAAGTCATCCACTAATGTCTTAAGAATGATATTACTATCTGATTTTTTCAGTGCACGAGTGATTGTATAAGTAATAACATCTGAAGCAGATCCTCCTTCATAATAAGCTGTTACGGTATTTTTTACTCCAACATCACTAGTACCAGTATTTGTTAGGGGTCCTAAAGAATAATTAAAAACGGTTTTTGTTTCTTTAGCTGCAAAAGAAATATTCGTAGTTGGTAAATCTATTTCAACTGCTGGTTGACCTACAGCCCATCCACTAATATATTCATCTTTCAAATGAACTCTAGTTACTATTATTGCCTGCCCCAAATTTTTAATCGATATAGTATATTGAGCTGAACCTCCACTAGCTATAGTTGATGGTGCAATGGTAGTGGTTACAGATATTTGTTTTGAATCTTCATCCTCATCTTTTTCACAACTGGAGTAAAAAATAAGAATTAATCCAATGAATGCAAATGCTGATAAAATCTTAGAATTTGTTTTCATAGTTTTAGTTTTTAGTTATTCAGAAAAATTGATTTAAGTTAACTGCACTATTATTTAATTTGTAACTTCCAAAATTTGAACCGTTTAAAAGGAAAAGTAAAAGTTTGTATTATATAAATGATCTTGTCCTTTTGAAAATTTAATGCGTAGAAAGTAAAGTGAAATTACTCATAATAAAAGAGCAAATTATTACATGTTTTAATAAATAACAAATAAAAACATATTATTATTTGTTGTTATAATTCGCTAATGTCCTAATAATTTGCAAAATAAATTTCAACTAACAAAATACTTTTGATTATCTGCAATATAGATTTTGAAAAATAAAATTTTTCAAAAATATGTTTTGCTAAGGGGCTTTATTATTTCTATTTATATTGCGTTTATTTAGGGTTTTGTCATATTTTGTAACCAAAGACAGTATCAAAGATTCTTGCCAGTTGGGCATAAATATTAGATTCAAAACCATAAATTTGTGGCTGACTTATAAGTTTCAAACATTTGCCAATTCACTGCTCACTATTTACTAATCACTATCTAATACGATCAAGGCTTCTTACCAGTGCCTCGTCTTTACCTATTGCACGTATAGCTAGATATGTTAATATTGCTGAAACAAGCGGAAATATAATGATAATCTGATAACTTATTACTCCGGTTAGCTGACTGGCAAAGCTTTTAATATAATAGTAGTTAAGTCCAATATAACCAAGCATCAGCATTAAATTTATTCCAATCAAACGAATTTGTAAAATACGTTTTTTAAATAGAAATATACTTACAAATGAAACGAGTACAATAATCGAAAGCAGAATTATGGGAGGAATTGTTGAAAAATAAACAGATTCGTTTCCATCCAGAAAAAGTCCATTAAAACTATATAAATAGATCTGATTATCCTGACTTAGAAGTTCTGCAAAAGGGAAAAAAAACATTGCCCCCATGAGCATTGTAATTATAAGTAAATAAATAGTTTGAATCCTTTGTAACATTGTACTTTTTTGTTTTTATAATGATAATTACAAAAATAATCTATTTAGTGATAGTATACCTTATTAAAAAATCAATTTTAACATGATTTAACATGATTTTAAGTTGTTGTTTGTTATTCATTAATTACTTGCAGCGAGCAAGAAAAGACAACTAATTAAACAAATTTATTAAAATCATCCACATGTTTTCTTATTCTTGCTTTCTTTTCTCGCAATTGCAAATCATCTGGTAAATCTTCTGGTTTTCCCTTATATCCTATAGCCATAATTACTATAGGTTCGAAGTTTTCTGGTATAGTAAATATCTTTTTTGCTTTGTCTATGTTAAAACCGCCCATTTGGTGAACAAATAAATTTAAAGATGTTGCTTGTGCAAGTATATTACCAACTGCAAGTCCTGTATCGTAAAATGACGATCTGTTTGGGTTTGAATTATGAGAAAATATCATTTTGGCAGAAACTAAAACAAGAACCGGGGCATGCTGAGCCCAATGCTTATTTGTTTCAACAAGACATTCAAACAACTTTTTATAAATATCATCTTTCTCTTTTATCCCAATAATAAATCTCCAGGGCTGTTCATTAAATGCTGATGGAGCCCATCGTGCAGCCTCGAAAAGCAAATCAAGATTCTTCTTTTCTACCGGAGCTGATGAAAACAATACTGTACTGTATCTGTTTTTAATCGAATCAATAATTTCCATAAAAAAATTTAAAATGTAAACTAAACAAAATCAGAAAAAAAAGGTTTAACACAACAATACAAAGATACCCTTAATTTAAATAATATGTTATTTAACATTCTATTAATTAGGCAAATAATTTATGTTAGGTTTGAAAATCATAAAAGGTTTTAGTAGCATTGTAGCACGAAAAAAAACAAAAATTAGTATATAACTTTTTAAAATTCAGTATTATGACTAAAAAGACAAGCCAAGATTACATTAATCAAGAAGGCAAGTATGGGGCACATAACTATCACCCGCTTCCAGTGGTGTTAGAAAAAGGAGAAGGTGCATATGTATGGGATGTTGAAGGAAAAAAGTATTTCGATTTTCTTTCTGCATATTCAGCTGTTAACCAAGGACATTGTCATCCAAAAATTGTAAAAGCAATGACAGATCAAGCTCAGAAGTTAACTCTAACTTCAAGAGCATTTTATAATAATGTTTTAGGCGAATACGAAGAATACATTACCAAATACTTTGGATTCGACAAAGTCTTACCCATGAATACTGGTGCCGAAGCTGACGAAACAGCGCTAAAACTTGCCCGTAAATGGGGTTATAAAGTAAAAGGTATTCCTCAAAATCAGGCAAAAATAATTGTTTGTAATGAAAATTTCCATGGAAGAACCATTACCATTATTTCTATGTCGACCGACCCTGATGCATATAACGATTATGGTCCTTTCACTCCAGGATTTGTTAAAATTCCATATAACGATTTAGCGGCATTAGAAAACGAATTAAAAGATCCTAACGTTGCTGCATTCCTTGTTGAACCTATTCAAGGTGAAGCTGGTGTTTTTGTTCCTGCCGAAGGATACTTGAAAAAATCTTTTGATTTATGTAAAAAATACAATGTACTTTTTATAGCAGACGAAGTACAAACAGGTATTGCCCGCACAGGTAAATTGTTAGCATGCGATCATGAAGGAGTTAAACCAGATATTTTAATCTTAGGTAAAGCTATTTCAGGTGGTGTTATGCCAGTTTCTGCTGTTTTAGCAAATGATGAAATTATGCTTACCATTAAACCAGGTGAACATGGATCGACATTTGGTGGAAATCCAATAGCCGGTAAAGTTGCTATGGCTGCTCTTGAAGTGGTAAAAGATGAAAAACTCGCTGAAAATGCAGAACGTTTAGGCAAAATTTTCCGTGAAGAATTCAGTAATATTAAATCACATATGATTGAATTAGTTCGTGGTAAAGGCTTATTAAACGCTGTTGTTATTCGCAACCAGCCAGGTAAAACTGCTTGGGATGTTTGTGTTGCTAAGAGCAACTACGTGAAGCAATGAGCAAGATTAAAGAAGTATTCAAAAAATTTGAATAATCTTCAACATATTATAGAAAAAGCCGCTTAAAAGCGGCTTTTTCTATATCTCAATTTTCTGAACCATAGGTGAAATAGTAAGTCTGAGTTTTATCCATTGTAAATTTCCAATGAATTTTTGTTATTCGATTGCGGTCATCTAAATCAAATGTTAAGTCTGCATTAAAACCATCTTTTCCAGTAAAGAAGCCTGATTTTATTATATTATTTTCATAATTAAAGTTTATTTTCCCCGATAACCATGAATCAAATTTTTGCCAATCTGCCTCAATTAAATTACCCTTTTCATCATATCGGTAGGATTCACTTCCAAAATAGCCAAAATCAGCAAAACATATTCTTCTAATTAGTTTACGATCGGCAGTATAATGATAATAAAAGATCGTTTTTTGACCACTTAAGCTAAATCTTGTAGATTTCATCAATAATCCTTCATCATTATATTCAAAGCTAGTATTTGTGGTTTTACCATCAAATTCATAAATCTTTTCTTCTAATTGTTTTTGGTTTTTATACTGATAATAAGAAATTCCTATCTTCTCATCATTCCAGCTATACTTTTCTTCTTTTATCAATCCTTGAGACGATTCTTTTAAGAATGGACTAGAATATGTATATGTGTCAGGTTTTTTAATTGAAATAGATTCATATTCATAAGTAAACGTTTGATTCCAATTACCAAAATTCCAATATTCAGTTATTAAGTTTCCTTCGCTGTCATATCTGTAATCAATAAAACCGGTTTCTTTTCCTTCCTTTAAAATTAACCCTTTAACAAGAATATCGTTTTCATATTTATAAACTATAAAACCAGAAAAATATCCATTGTATCCTCTGCATTCAGCTTCAGTTTTTCTTCCGCTTTCGTATTTGTACCAGGCAATTCCTTTAACCTTATCACTTCTTTCAAAATAATCTTCAACCAAATAACCATTTACATCATATTGGTATAAGTTATTGGATATCATGCTATCAGAAAATTCCTTATATTTTCTAATCAATCTACCTTGATCATCAAGAATATGATAATTTATAGAATATCTACTTCCATCAAGTAACTCCCACTTTGCCTTATAATTTTTATTTTCCTGACTGTAATAAAAAGTAGTAACCCCTTTTTCGCCAAGAGAATTTTCATAATGAAGTTTTTTTAATCGAAGATTTGAATTTTGTGCAATTAGCTGGAAGGGAAGCAAGATAATGATTAGCATTATAACTAAAAAAAAGTTTTTCATAGTTCTTTTTATTGGTGATTAACAATCTAAAGATGAAGTAATTCAATTTTACCCTATGAAAAACTAAGAATTAATAATTACCTACAATTTATTGTTTTTTAAAAAGCTGTTTCTGTTTAATCTAAATACTTCTAGCATCATAAAACCGTTCAGTTTTTATTTTATCACCTACCCAATATTGAACAGCCACTTCTTCATATTTTCGGCGTGTTCCATCTTTAAACTTAATGTTTATCCAATACTCAACCATAGTTACTCCGCGTTTTTCATCAGATGTTATTGCTTTAACTTCTGCCCCATAAATCTCCTGAAGATTACTTAAAAAGTCTTTTTCGTATTTTTTATTAGTTTCAATTCCATCTCTTATTTTCCCATCGGCCCTTATTACATGCACATCAGAATGATAAAATTTATCCAGAGCATCTAGCATTTTCCCATTTTCCATCATATGAAACAATTCAGTAGCTTTTGAAAGGTAACTCATAATTATATTCCTTATTTCGATTTATATAAAATTACGAAAAAAATTAAATTGATAGCGATTTTCGCCATATTTCAAATAATAATCTTAAAAATTATTTATTTTATTTGGTCGTTAAATATTGTTTTGTATGTTTACAAAAGTTAAAATAGAATTAACAAAACAACAAATTAACTAATAATGAAAAAATTAAATACATTAAATCCAACAGATGTTTGGAGTTATTTTGAAGATATTTGCCAAGTGCCACGCCCATCAAAAAAAGAAGAAAAAATTATTCAATTTTTAATTGATTTTGGTAAAAAGCATAATCTTGAAACCAAACGTGACGAAATTGGTAACGTTTTAATCAAAAAACCTGCAACAAAAGGTAAAGAGAACATTAAAACCGTTGTTTTACAAAGCCATATTGATATGGTTTGTGAAAAAAACGAAGGTACAAAACATGATTTTGATAAAGACCCGATTCAACCCTATATCGATGGAGAATGGGTAAAAGCAAAAGGAACAACATTAGGTGCCGATGATGGAATTGGTGTTGCTGCTCAAATGGCAATTTTAACATCTACAGATATTGAACATGGCCCAATCGAATGCTTATTCACTGTTGATGAAGAGACCGGACTTTCAGGAGCTTTTGCATTACAACCAGGATTTTTCGATGGTAAAGTATTAGTTAATCTCGATTCTGAAGATGAAGGAGAATTATTTATCGGTTGTGCCGGTGGTATTGATACTTTAGCAACTCTATATTATGAAGAAGAAAAAGTTCCAGAAGGACATGTTGGTGTGAAAGTAGCTGTTACTGGTTTAAATGGTGGACATTCAGGTGATGAAATTGATAAAGGGTTAGGCAATTCTATAAAAATAATGAATCGCTTCCTTTGGAATGCAGGAAATATGTTCGATATCCGTATTTCAGATTTCGAAGCTGGTAAAGCTCGCAATGCTATTCCTCGCGAAGCATTTGCAGTTATAACTGTTCATAAAGACGAAAAAGAAGGTTTATTTAAATATTTTAATGAGTATGTTTCTGATATCAAAGGTGAGTTTGCAATTACCGAAACTAAATTAGAACTTTCAATTGAAAAGGTAAATACACCAAAATTCGTTATTGATGAAGATACTCAATTTGCATTATTCAATTCATTGTATGCTTGTCCTCATGGAGTATATGCAATGAGTATGGAAATGAAAGGATTGGTTGAAACATCTACAAACCTAGCTTCTATTAAGTTTATTGAAGATAACAAGATATGTATAACTACCAGTCAGCGTAGTTCTGTAAATTCAGCAAAACACGATATTTCGAGAAAAGTAGAAAGTGTATTTCGTTTAGCTGCTGCAAAAGTTGAGCATGGTGAAGGATATCCAGGATGGAAACCAAATACCACTTCTGAAATTATGACTATAACTGAAGCGGCTTATACAAAATTATTTAAGAAAAAACCTTTGGTAAGAGCTATTCATGCAGGTTTGGAATGTGGTTTATTTTTAGAAAAATATCCTTATCTAGATATGATTTCTTTCGGTCCAACCATTAAAGGTGCACATACACCAGAAGAGCGTATTAATATTGAAACAACAATTAAGTTCTGGGATTTATTGATCGAGGTATTAAAGAATATTCCAAAAAACTAGTTTAATAATCAACTTATACTAAATAGGACTAAAGTCCATTTTAGTGATAAATTCAACATTTTTAGTGATAAATTCAATAGAGGTTGTCTCAAAAGCCAGATTTTAGTCATTGCGAACGAAGTGAAGCAATCTTAAGTTACTGAATATCTATAGATTGCTTCGTTCTCCCGATAGTAATCGGGATCACTCGCAATGACTTTTTTGGTTGTTTTGAGACAGCCTCTATTTAGTAGTCATTTATAGGG
>JAIFLC010000202.1 GCA_020049295.1 Bacteroidota bacterium | reverse complement strand
TACCTTATACCTTATACCTTATACCTTATACCTTATACCTTATACCTTATACCTTATACCTTATACCTTATACCTTATTGATTAAACCTAAATTATCTACTTGGCAATTAACAAAAAATCACTCCCTGGTTCGTTATCACCAAACTCCCCAAAACGCGGTTGGGGTTCAACTTTTTCAATAAACTGAATAATCTCGTTTATTGTCAGCAATCCATCTGGTCCACCATAATTTCGTAATGCTTCGAGAAACTTACGCGCAAAAGGTGAATGATGTCCCGGACGGCCATCTGGAACATATTCTTTTCCACCAGAAGTAAGGTAAAGGCGGGTTTTGTATTTTTGTTTACGCTGTATAAACTCATCATTCGTAACTTCAGCATATAAATCAGCAGCACGACTTTTTGATGCAATTATAGGATCGAAAGTACCACCAAAGCATACATCCATTACCAACAAAATGTGGTTACATGGAATATTATTAATCATTGTCCTGAGGTTTGAATGCGAAAGATATGATGTTTTAGCTACATCATCTGATTTTGAATCACTTGAAATTACATAACCTTCTTTAAAAACCTCGTCGTACATGCCATGGCCAGCGAAAATAATTAATAGATTATCTGTCGGATTATATCTAAGTTTTGCGTATTCTCTAATCTTTTCAATAGTTTGACTTAATGTCGGATTAGTGATTATTTCAGCATCCACAAAATAGTTGTCTTTCAATTCTTCAGCAATTGTTGATGCATCAATAACCGGATTAACTAATTCTGAAAAGGAATCATAAATATTGGTAGCAAAAATCAATGCTTTAGATACAATAATGGTATTTGTAGAATCATCGTTATCTTTTTCTGATTTTTTTTCGATAACATCAGCTCTCCCCTTTTCTGCACCACCTGATCTACTTTTTTTGGAAATATGAAAAGGATTTTCGACTGGTACCATAGGGAATAACTTCTTATTATCTGGATGGATTAATTGAAAATCGGAGTATACATAAGATACTCCATCTTGATTTTTTGTTTTAATCGCTTCAATAGATGCCTTTTGCCAGTTTTCTTTAAAAGTCTTTGCTTCATTTGCAGATATAGTAATTCCAGCTTCGGTTTCCATAAAACGAATCTTATAAATACCCAAGTCTGCATTATATCCTATAATTCTTTCAATAGGAATATTAATTTTTGTAGTCGATTTTGCTTTAACCTGATAATGCATTTCTGTATACAATTGCAGTTGAGCAAGAACTTCTGACTTTAATTGCGCTCGGCGCTCTGCATATTGAAAACTAGTTTCGAACTCATCTCTTGGAGCGATTAGCTTGTTATCCAGTTTCTTAAGTATTTTTTCAATTACTTCTGCAGTTAGTATTATTTTTTGTGCTGATGTCAATTCTCTATCCATATAATCAATAATTATTGATTTTCGGGATGGACTAATTCCGGATAACTCCCAAATAATACATGATTTATCGGAACTGAATGTGGTAAGAAATACTCCATCATCGCTGAAACTACCACCAAAAACATTATCGGAATGCCTGTAAATATGATCATATTCGAGCATTTCAGTTTCGGTAATTTTAACAATAGCAACAGTATTGTAGCTACCAATCACTATATAATCGCCAGTGGAGTTATTACTAATTTTGTAATTTACACCAATAGTTAAACTATCGGTAAGACTATACTTTGATCCTTTTAGTTTATACCTTTTCAGATCATATGATGATGATGACAAAAATTCGTTTTTCCATGGGTGGAAGCAAACATCATTGATGTAATATTTTAGGTCAATAATGGAATCAACAACATTATATTTATTGTTCGATAATTGATATATAAAAATTTTCTTATTATGCCCGGCTGCAGCAAAATACTGGTCATCATAACTAAAACTCACCCCTAATATAGAATTTGAGTATTCAAACTTTTGAAGGATAACCATCTGATCATTTTTCCATTCCCAGATACAAACCGAATTATCATGTGATGCACTTGCCAGATATTTGCCATTGTGGCTGAATTCCAACTTATTTAAGTTTTCAGCATGACCGGTAAGAATCTGGATAACTTTCTTTTCTTCAAGATTGATAATGGCGATATCATTATTGCTTTTGTATTTTGCATATGCTAAGTATTTTTCATCTGGCGAGAAGGCCAAATAACCGCCAACTGATCTTGGGTTTCCTTGATGATCAAAAACTTTTTTCCAGTTTTTATCGTAGATTTCGAGGGTGTTATTTCCTATAGTTAATGCAAAATAGTTCCGAAAAGGTGAAAACTTTGCATCTAAGATATAGTCAGGGAAGTTTTTTAGTTCCTTTTTCTCTTTGTATGAAAAATCCTGTGAATGAATAATAGTAATAGAAAAAACTAGAAAAACTGATAGTAAAGTAAAGTGTTTCATCTTTATAGATTTAAAATTGATGTAAGTTAATTATTCAGTATAATTTTTCAAATTAATTGTAATGGTTAGTTGATACTCTTCTAAAGTATTACTTGGGAAGAATTTCTGAAGACAAATAAACTCCCATATTTGAAATCATTGCATCATAGCGAGCATTTAGCAATATTAATCTAATTTTGTCGGTACTAACTGGTGCAAAACGAAGTAATCGCTTATATCCAATGGTAGTTCCTGATGTTACTTCTATCCATTCTCCATTTATCCATGCTTCAACTCTAAATTCTTCAACCCTTTGACCTTTTTTGATATATTCCCGAATCTCTATAATATCGAATTTCATAATGCTATCAAATTTAAATTCAGTAAAAGCAGGGAATTTTTTTGCTGTCCAATAAGTTTTTGCATTTTGGTCGATAACCGCATTTACTCTCTTGTTATTTGTTTTAGCAAGGAGCAAAAGATTCATTCTGAATGTTGAGTCTATCCATGTTTTAAATTCCTTTAAGCGGTTTACATCAGCTTCATTTATTAGCCCGCGATTATCAGGAGGAACATTAAGCAAAAGCACTGCATTCATTCCAACTGAATTAAAATAAATATCAACAAGTTGAGAAAGTGATTTAACCATAGTGTTTTCACTTTCGTGATAAAACCATCCTGGTCTGATTGAAACATCTACTTCTGCAGGATACCAGAATAGATTGTCGGCTTTTTCAATTACAGCATTACTCCCAATATCAACTGAAGTTTCATTAATACCAAGATTATTGTTTATTTCAACCATCTCGGGTTTGCCGCCAGGAGCAAGTGCTAACTGCTTCGGGTTGCAGTTGATAAACTATTTCATAATATGATTGCCAATCATATTCCTGCTTTTTACCATTCATGCCTTCGCCACAAGCCCCATCAAACCATACTTCATCTACTTTCCCATACCAGCTTAATAATTCGGTAAGTTGCTGCCTATAAAGCTCATTATATCTCGGAGAATCACCATAACACGATGCATTTCTATCCCAGGGAGATAGATAAATACCAAACTTTAGATTGAGTGAATCGCATGCATTTTTAACTAGGTGAACCACATCACCCTTTCCATCTTTCCATGGAGATGAAGCAACCGAATGTTTTGTTGTTTTTGTTGGCCACAGGCAAAAACCATCGTGATGCTTTGCTGTAAGAATAACCATTTTCATGCCACCATCTTTCAAGGCTTTAACCCACTGCATTGCATCAAGCTCAGTGGGATTAAATAATGCAGGAGATTCTGTTCCATCACCCCATTCACGACCGGTAAATGTATTTATCCCAAAATGAATAAAAGCAGTTAATTCCAATTGCTGCCATTCCATTTGTTGCTTTGTAGGAACAACATGTGCTGCCTTCTTAATTTTTTCATCAATGGAAGTATTCTTTTCAAATGAAACAACTTTTTCATACGTTTCGTTTCTACTACACGAACTTATCATAATAAATAAGCCTAAAACAATTATGATCAGATCCATTTTATAAGCCTTACATTTCATAATGAATAGTTTATTTAAGTATATAAATGTATTTTTCTTTCAGTAATATTAATCTGATGGATTTGAATTCATTACTTCCAGAATAAAAATAGCAATATCTAATGAAGTGATGCCCTTTTTTTAAATAAATCCTATGCTTTTAACTTTTAAAAGTTATAGATTTTAGATTCAATAAGTATAAATAATACAAATTCTTAAGTAAAAACTATTGGTAAAATTGAATAATTGGTTGCGAATGGTATAGCATAACGATAAAAACGTACCCATTTTCAATCCATATTTTTAAATTTATATAATTACATAACAGCACGTTACGATAATTATAAACAATTACTGGTATAATTTGTTAAGTAATAACGGTATATAAAAAATATGTTGGCTTCAAAAATTTTATATATTTACATTCTTATTTATTTAAATATATACTAGAAGTTATTTAGTTATTTCTAAAATAAAATCACTATAATTTATCGGTTACTGAAATACATAATAAGTAAAAAAATATCAAAAATAAAAAATATGTTAAAAAACATAAATCAAATAGTGATAAGCAAACCAATAAGAATACTATGGATATAAACGGCAAAGTTTTTAAAAGCTTTTTGGAAAGAGTTGATAGGCTAAAAACTCAAAATGGACCAGATAAAATCAAAAAGCAACATGATAAAGGAAAGCTTCATGCCCGTGAGAGAATCGCTCTATTATTTGACAAGAACTCATTCGAAGAGCTTGATGCGTTTGTTACTTCAGCAACTCCCGATACCGGATTTGGTAAAATTGATTCAGCCTTTGGAGACGGTGTAGTTATTGGTTACGGACGAATAAATGGACGATTGGTTTATGTTTATTCGCAAGATTTTACCGTTATGGGTGGTTCATTAGGTTCTGTTCATGCTAAAAAAATCATGAAAGTTCAGGATCTGGCTCTAAGAGTTGGAGCACCAATAATTGGTTTAATTGATTCTGGTGGTGCAAGAATACAAGAAGGTGTTGCCAGTCTTTCGGGATATGCCGGAATTTTTCATCGCAATGTCCAGTCCTCGGGAATAATACCACAAATATCTGTAATATTAGGACCTGCCGCTGGTGGTGCTGTATACTCTCCTGCTTTAACCGATTTTGTTTTCATGACTAAGAAAACAAGTTATATGTTTGTAACAGGTCCTGATGTAGTTCGTGAGGTATTAAATGAAGAAATTAGCTTTGAAGATTTGGGTGGAGCAGAAATTCATGCTAAAAAAAGTGGAATAGCCCATTTCATATACGAAGATGAAGAAAATACATTGTTAGCAGTAAAAAAACTTTTATCTTTTTTTCCTTCAAACAACCTAGAAAATCCTCCTTTTGTAGAGACTAAAGACAATAAAGATCGTATTGATGAAAAAATTAGAAATATTATCCCTGACGATACAAACAAACCTTACGATATAAAGCAGATTATTGATTTAGTAATTGATAAAGGTTCTTTTTTCGAGGTATCAGAATATTTTGCTATGAATCTTGTGGTTGGTTTTGCAAGACTAAATGGAAAAGCAATAGGCATTATTGCTAATCAGCCAAAAGTGCTTGCAGGTGTGCTTGATATTAATTCATCATTAAAAGGAGCCCGCTTTATAAGGTTCTGCGATGCATTTAATATTCCTATACTTACGTTAGAAGATGTTCCTGGATTTCTTCCAGGTGTAGATCAAGAACATAGTGGAATAATAAAACATGGCGCTAAGCTTCTATTTGCTTATAGTGAGGCCAGTGTTCCAAAAATTACGGTTATACTCCGAAAATCATATGGTGGAGCTTTTTGCGTTATGAATAGCAAAAGTCTTGGTGGCGATTATAATTTTGCATGGCCATCTGCTGAAATAGCAGTTATGGGACCGGAAGGAGCTGTATCAATATTGTATCGACGCGAAATACAGCAGTCGGACGATCCAAAGCAACTAAAAAAAGAACTGGCAGCAAAATACCGTCAGGAAATTGCAAATCCATATATAGCTGATGAAAAAGGTTATATTGATGAAGTAATTGATCCGGCCGAAACCAGAAAGAAACTGATCATTGCATTCGAATCGCTAGAAAATAAACATATTGATCCTCCAGCTAGAAAACATGCTAATATTCCACTCTAATTAATTGTTATAATACCTGAAAAATGAAAAAAATTAAATCCATATTAATAGCAAATCGTGGGGAAATTGCTATACGGATTTCTGAAACTGCAAAAAGAATGGGAATAAAGGTTTATGGCATAAAAACCATTAAAGAACCAACAGCCTATTACCTTCAGTTTATGGACGAAATTATTGATTTTACTGAGGTCTTAAGCGAAATCCCGGAATTTCTCGACATTGAACGGATCATTTATGCTGCAAAAGAATTTAGTATCGACTCTATTCATCCTGGATATGGATATTTAGCTGAGAACCCTTATTTTGCTCAAAAGTGTATTGACGAAGGGATCGTTTTTATTGGTCCATCGCCCGATGCAATTTATAAGTTAGGAAATAAAACCATTGCAAAGCAAATCGCCTCAAAAAACAACATTCCATTATTAGAGGGAAGTAATGGTAATATCAAAAATCCGAAACATGCAAAAATGATTGCAGAAAAAATTGGATATCCAGTTATATTAAAAGCTGCATCAGGAGGTGGTGGTCGTGGAATGCGTATCGTGGAATCGGTTGATCAGATTGAGAAAATGTTTAAAATGGCTCAGAACGAAGCTGAAAAAGCATTTTCAGACCCTTCTGTTTTTATGGAGAAATATGTTAAAAATCCTCGCCATATTGAGTTTCAGATTTTAGCCGATCATTTTGGAAACATTATTCATCTTGGTGAACGAGAATGTTCTATTCAGCGAAAACATCAGAAACTAATTGAAGAATCACCTTCTAGTGCTTTAAATAATGAGCTTAGAGAAAAAATGGGTAATTCGGCAATTCAAATTGCTAAAGCTTCAAATTACAGGAATGCTGGAACAGTTGAGTTTCTGCTCGATGAGTTTGGTGATTACTATTTTATGGAAATGAATACACGTATTCAGGTTGAGCATCCTGTTACAGAAATGGTTACTGGTTTAGATCTTATTGAGTGGCAAATAAGGATTGCACAAGGAGAAAAACTTAGTCTTAAACAAGAAAATATCGAATTTAATGGTTGGGCTATCGAATGCCGTATAAATGCTGAAGATGTTCAATCCGGATTCTCTCCTTATTTAGGAACGATCGAAAAAATTCAACTGACCAAAGGGAAACAATGCAGATTTGATACCGGAGTAACCGATGGATCAATTGTTACCCCTTATTTTGATTCAATGCTCGCAAAACTAATATGTTTTGGCGAAACACGTGAAAAAGCCATAGCAAATACCATTAGCGCATTAGGTAAACTTTATATTAAAGGTATAAAAACTACTATTCCTTTTCATAAAGCGGTATTAAATAACCCCAAATTTATAAGTGGCGATATTTCTACTTCATTCATCGAAAAGGATATGAAAAAACTTTATTATCAAGAGTCTGATGAAGAAATGATCGCAGCATTTTGGGCTACAATTAATCATAATTTAGAGCTTGATAAAGAAAAAGATACCTATGTGGATTATGAAAAAGGCAAAAACATGACCCCTTGGTTATTGAATAAGAGATTAAAATCAATGTAAACCTAAAATCTTTAGAAATGATGTTTTCAAAACCTAAAAACAAAAACAAAAAATTCATAGCCTGCACTGGTAAAAAGAAATATGAATTTATGAATCCTAAGGATTTGATTTTAAAAGATGGCAAAGAAAAAGAACCTGTTGAAATAGCTTCGGATAAAAACGGTTTTGTGTTTATCACATGGAAAAATAAAAAATACCAAGTTGAGATTATTGATAAGAATCAGAACCAGTATGAGGTTACAGTTAATGGAGTGAGTTATTCTATTTCTGTCGAATCACCTTTTTCTTATAAACGCAAAAAGTATCTTAATAAAAATAAACAAGATTCAAAAATTGAACATATTCAAGCTCCCATGCCCGGTAAGATTATTGAGTTTTTGGTTGAAGAAAATCAGGTTATTAAGGTTGGAGAGCCACTTCTTATTCTTGAAGCCATGAAAATGCAAAATGAAATTCTTTCAAATATAGATGGAAAAATAAAAAGCATTCATTTTGCTCCTGAAGATACAGTAATGAAAGATGATGTTTTAATTGAAGTTGAAAAATAACCAATTGATAATTAATATAGATTAAGCATAAGTTGATTCTTATGCTTTTTTATTTTATTACTTTTTGTAATTTCACCACATATTTATTCCGTCCCACTCAGAAATTATTTTTAGTATTTATTAACCATTTATAAAACCAATATGAAAAAGTTTTTTACAACCTTATTGCTATCAATTAGCATGGTATTTGCTTTTGCAGATTATGTACCAAAAAAAGAAGCTCAGGTAATTGCAGAAAAATTCTTCGCATATAATTCATTCAAAAAGATCTATGATATTCAAGTAAAAGATATTTTTGAACACACCTATAACAATGAAACTTCCTTTTACATCTTTTCTTTTGAAAAGGGTGGGTTTGTAATTATTTCAGCTGATGATTTTGCCTACCCAGTCTTAGCATATTCGACATCAAGTAAAGCAACTGAAGCTATTGAAAATCCTTCTACAGTTTACTATCTCAATCGTTTTAAAAAACAAATTGATCAGTTGAAAAAGCAAAAAATACCTTCAGATGAGATTCAAAAAATATGGAGTGAATACAGAAATGGTATCTTTCCTGAAATGTCAAAAGCTGTTTTACCATTGTTAACAACATCTTGGGATCAATCGCCTTATTATAATCAACTTTGTCCAACAGGAACGCCTACCGGATGTGTAGCGACAGCCATTTCACAAATTATGAATTTTTACGAATGGCCAACAACAGGTAATGGTTGGCATAAATATATACCATCAGAGAATCCCCAATATGGAGAACAATTCGCTGATTTTGGATTAACAACATATGATTGGGCAAATATGCCAAATTCTTTATCAGCAGGAAGTGCAGAAAATCAAAAAACAGCTATAGCTACATTATGTTACCATGCAGGTGTTTCTGTAGATATGAATTATGATTCAGATGGTTCAGGAGCATTGAGTGCAGATGTTTTATATGCATTAACATCTTATTTTAAGTACGATCCAACTACAATTCAGATATACGATTTTGAAGTAGCCAATACAACGGCATGGTTAGCACTTGCAAAAAACGAATTAGATAATTCGAGACCAATTTATTATGATGGAAGCAGTGCTGACGATGGAGGTCATGCATGGGTTTGCGATGGATATGATGCTTCAGATAATTTACACATAAATTGGGGTTGGGGTGGTTATTATAATGGTTATTTTGCAGCGAACGCAATGAATCCAGGCACCTACAACTTTGACGAATCAAACTCAATGATTATCGGAATTAAACCAGGAACTACCAACCAAGACATGTTATGGACAAAACAAGCAAGTGGTTTTACGGCTGCATCAAGAGGAGTTCAGTTTATTTCTGCTGTTGACAGTAGAACTGCATGGGCAGTTGCTTACGATGGTTCAGGAGGTGATGCTGCAGTAAAGGATTTTACAAAAACTACCGATGGTGGAACAAATTGGAAATCTGGAACAATAAATACTGCTATTACCACTGATTATGCCGCTGCAATGATAAGCGCAATTGATAATAATACTGCCTGGGTTGCTTTATTTGGCCCAAGTGGTGGTGGTAAAATTGTTAAAACTTCTGATGGTGGTACAACATGGGTGCACCAATCAACTGCAACATTTTCTGCTCCAAATGGATTCCCCAACGTGGTTCATTTCTGGGATGCTAACAATGGTTTTTGTATGGGCGACCCCAATGGAGGATATTTTGAGGTTTATATAACAACCAATGGTGGCGATACATGGACCCGTGTTCCACAGGCAAATATACCTGCAAATACCACAGATGAATATGGTACAGTTGGCTATTATGCAGTATTTGGCGATATCGTTTGGTTTGCCACAAATAAAGGACGAATATTTAAATCGACAAATAAGGGTTTAAACTGGGTTGCTTATCAAACTCCTATAACTACCGCAAGCTTTGAATTATCGTTTAAAGATGCAACTACCGGTATTTTACAACGCAGAGGTGAAGGAGATAATAAAGTACAATATATTACAACTAACGGAGGAGAAACCTGGTTAACATTAACTCCAACAGGAAACTTTTATACAGCAGGATTTACTTATGTTCCCGGAACTGATAAATTAATATCAGTTGGAGTAGATGCAACTACTCCATTTATGGGTGTTTCATTTAGTACAGATAACGGTAGTACATTTACCGATTATGCCAATCTTTATAAGAATTTTCAGTTTACTACCATTGGTGCGGCTGGTGAAAATGCTATGTGGGCTGGTGGTTTTAATGCAGACCAATATACCGATGGAATGTGGCATTACGGCAATATGACTTTTGCAGCAAACTTTAAGGTTAATAAAACTACAGCTATTATAAATGATTCAACTGTTATTTTTACAGATAATTCTTATGGGTTACCTGATACCTGGTCATGGAATTTTGGTGATGGAGCCTCTCCCCAAACCATTGATGGCAAAGGACCTCATACTGTAAAATATACAACAACTGGCAGTAAAAATGTTACTCTTACTGTAACAAAACTAACTGAAGAGCATGTTATTACACGAAATAATACAATAACAATTAATACGTCCGTTGGTATTAATGAAATAGACAAAGACATTGCCATTAGTATCTATCCAAACCCTGCAAAGGATAATATTTATATTTCGAATATTACAAACGGTAAGATTTCAATCTATAATACAGCTGGTACTTTGGTTTATGAAAAAGACAATGTTAATTCAGATGTGCCAATTCATATTGCAAATCTAAATAATGGCTTGTACTATATAAAAGTTGTAGATATTGACAAATCAGTTGTGCAACTGTTAACCATTACAAAATAAATAAAACCACAATAATAGAAAAGAGGCTGTTTCAAAAGCCTCTTTTTTTATGATAATAAATGTCTGTCGTCTGGTTTTAATTTGATTTTCTGGGTATTTACAAATATGATCATCATAATGGCAGAAACAATTGCCGTGCAGGCACCAAAATAAAATGGAATGTTCGAATTTACTTTATCATAGAGTAATCCGGCAATAAGACTCGCAGGAAGCAATGTAATTCCAAGCAAAGCATTATAAATACCTAATCCGGTTCCTTTCTTATTTTTATCAATTATATCCGAAATAAAGGCTTTCTGGATTCCATCTGTAGCAGCAGAATATAGTCCGTAAAGAGCAAAAAGTGAAACAATGGCACCAATACTTGATGTTACGCCAAAGCCATAATAGACTAATGCATAAATAATATAACCAACCACCAGTATTTTTTCTTTACCAATTCTATCTGATAAACTTCCAATTGGAATGGACATTATAACTGAAACAAGATTTGTAATAAGGTAAACGAGCGGTATAAATGCAACCTTCACTCCTACTTCATTTGCCTTAACCAATAATAATGCATCGGTTGAATTGCCTAATGTAAAAACAAAAACAATTAGTAAAAAGAAATAATATCTGCCTGGATAATCATTAAAATGAAATTTTTTAATTAGTTCATGTTTGCTTTTCTTTGCTTCTTTAATTCCAAAAATAATCACAAAAATTGCAAGGAT
>JAIFLC010000004.1 GCA_020049295.1 Bacteroidota bacterium | reverse complement strand
GCTTTTAACCAGGTTCTTAGGTCTTGTCCACTTAAATCACTTGGGGGCACCTGGCCAAACATAGGTTGACCGAAAATGAAGAACAGTATAAAAAAAATACTCGCTCTCCTTAAGAGTACATAGTGTTTCATAATTAGAGTGTTAAGGTTTTAGAAAAAGCAAGTACACGAATATTTATAAAGAATGAAATTAATTGATCTAAAAGTTTTTACCTAAAAACCAAAGATATTAACAATTAATATACGTATAACGTTATGTACACTCTGTTTTTATGAAATTAAATGGATAAAAAACAAGAAAAGTGGAACTTGTAAGCAAAATATTCTATAAAACAGCTTGATTTTAAGAAAAAACCCCAATCTTAACTTATTGTTATTTTTCAAAAAAACAATTAAAAACAAGAATGTATTATAAAATCAAATTGTATTGATATTTATAGGTTTGTTTATTCTGTAAACAGGATATGCATAATATCCACGACCCCATTGAGGAACTAGGTATCTATCGAAAAAATTCCAAAGCAACAATCCATCATCCGTTTGCGGCTCGAGCAAATAAACTGCAAGGTTGCCGAGTTTTTGCGATGTTTTAATAATATATTTCCCTTTTTCGAAATGTATCTTCACTTTTTTGTATTTTCCTTTTAAAGAATTGGTATAATGTCCCTGGTTTAAACGTTGTGCTGGTTTAAGTTCTTCAATTTCAAACTGATCAACTTCGAGGGTAATTGAATCCTTAAGTTCTTCGATCTGAATTCCATGAATTTTAAGTAATTCTATTATTTTAGGATCATTAATTCCAAGGATATACGCATACGGATATTTAATACTTTCAACTGGATAATAATCGGCAATGTAAGGAACAGTAACCGTTTTTTTAATATCTGTTTTGCGAAATCTTTCACGTCCGGTTTGATCGGTATAAGGTTCGGCTTCGTAAGTCAGAATAGTTACTTTCTCGGGAGTTGGTTGTCCCTTGTAGGTTATTGCAAATGAATCGGCAATAGCTGAATTACTTCCTTTAGTTAACATTTTCTGGTCGGCTAAAGAAATCAAATCCTTAATTTCTTTTTTGTTTTTCGATGAATAATCGAGTAATGATTGTATTAGATTGTAACAGCCTTCGACTCTCGATTTGTAATCGGCATACACATAATTCTCGTTTAAAATGCCTAAACGATTCCTCACGCCAACATAATTGCTGAAGTATCGTGGTTCGGCAGCATATGAAATCCATCCTTGTTCGTAATCGTTCTGGTTAATAAACTCACCGTAGAAACAATTTAAGGTATTGTATTTATTTTTAAGAATGGTTGATACCTGTGGCATCATTTTATCGCGCATATAATTTATTAGTGATCGATCTCCGTTTGGATTCATTGTCCATGTAAAAGTAACTGGCTCTTGATGATACGAACCATTTGTTGTATGACAATCCATAATTACTGAAGGATCCCATCTGTTTAAAACATTTGTGATTACACCGCGTATTTCTTCCGATTCAACTTTCATCGCATCACGGTTAAGATCCAGGTATAAGCTATTGTGTCTTACTCCAACTCCTGATGGCCCATTTTGATTCGTTCTGTTTTGAGTGCTTATTCGTTCGTTACCATCTGCATTCAGATTTGGACACACAAGGAGTATCACATCGTTAAACAGATAGTTGTTCTTGTCTTTCAATAAATCTCTTACAAACATCAACGATGCTTCTTTCCCTTCAACTTCGCCGGAATGAATATTTGCCTGAATGTAAACAACAACTCTTGAATCATTTACCAGGTCGGCCGGTGTTTTGGGTAACGGATTAGCAATAATTAATAAAGGAATGTCGCGACCTTCATTGGTAGTAGCAATATTTTCAACCGCAATATATGGTGAAGCTTTTTTAAGTTTATCAATAAATTGTAACACATCTTCATGTCTTGATGTGGCTTGAAAATCTGATTCTTCGGCAACAGTTTTAAAATCGAATTGAGCAAAAAGTATGTTGCTAAATAGAATAATAATTATGGCAAGGGATATTCTTTTTATCATGGTTTTTAAAGTATTTCTAATTAGATTTTTCAATTAGAACAATTTAAGTGGAAAAAGTTTAAAAATCAATCAATTTGTTTATTAGTGCTTCAAATAAAACAAGGACTTTGATTTTTTGAAAAAGAAAACCCCAACCAATTTTGGTCAGGGTTAATTTATTTTATTGCTTATATCGATTATTCAAAAAAGTTCTTCATCTTTTCAAAAAAGCTTCTGTCCGAAGCATCTGGGTTTGGAGTAAAATTGGTTGATTTGCCTAATTGCTCAATGGTTTTTTGTTCTTCCTTAGTTAATGTTTTAGGTATCCAAACATTAATATTTACAAGCAAATCGCCTTTTCCATAGCCATTAACTTCTGGTAATCCTTTGCCTCTTAATCGCAAGATTTTACCAGGTTGTGTACCTGGATCTATTTTAATTTTTACTTTTCCATCAACAGTCGGTATTTCAACGGGCGCCCCTAAGGCTGCTTCGGCAAAGGTTAAATACAATCCATAAATTAGGTCATTTCCATCACGAATCAGATCAGGGTCTTTTTCTTCCTGAATTAGTACAATCAGATCGCCATTAACACCGCCTCTGCGAGGTGCATTACCTTTTCCGTTAACCGAGAGTTGCATTCCTTCAGCAACACCTGCTGGAATATCTAATGAAATAACTTCGGTGTCTTTAACAATTCCTTCACCATGACAAGTAGTACACTTGTTGGTTATTATTTTACCATCGCCACCACATGCATGACATACTGATGCAGTTTGCATTTGTCCCAAAAAAGTATTCGTAACTTTTAATACTTGTCCTGTACCATTGCATGTTGAGCATGTTGTATACCCTGAGGAATTTTCAGCACCTGTACCGCCACAAGGTTTACAAGAAACAAATTTGTTAACTTTTATTTTTTTATTTACACCATGTGCAATTTCTTTTAAGCTGAGAGAAACTTTTACCCTTAAGTTCGAACCTTTGTTCACTCTCCTCGATCGCTGACGAGAGCCACTGAATCCCCCAAAACCTCCAAAACCACCAAAGCTTCCTCCAAAAGCACTTCCGAAAATATCTCCAAAGTTTTCGAAAATATCTTCCATGGTCATTCCACCTCCACTAAATCCATTACCAGAGGCTCCACCAACTCCTGCATGACCATATCTGTCATAACGGGCACGCTTGTCAGTATTGCTTAACACCTCGTAAGCTTCAGCTGCTTCTTTAAACTTGTTTTCTGCATCCTTATCTCCAGGATTTTTATCCGGGTGAAATTTTATTGCCTGCTGACGATAAGCTTTCTTAATCTCATCTTGACTAGCACTTTTCGAAACTCCTAATATTTCGTAATAATCTCTCTTCGACATTTTTTATGTTTCAATAAAATCAAATTAACTATTATTATTCGCCAACCACAACCTTCGAAAAGCGAATTACCTTATCGTATAAATAATACCCTTTTTCAACAACATCAACCACTTTCCCTTTTAGTTCTTCATTTGGTGCTGGTATTTTTGTAATGGCTTCGTGCAAATCGGTATCAAAATCTTTTTCTTTTGCTTCAATCTCTTTAACACCTCTTTGTTTTAAAAACTCACTGAATTTATTATAGATTAGAGTAATACCATCTTTAACTGCAATCATATCATTAGCCTGATCCAGATGGCCTAATGCTCTCTCAAAATCGTCCATTACAGGAAGGATATTTATAAGAATATCAGCTCCAGCTGTTTTGGTAAGGTCCATTTTTTCTTTTAAAGTGCGTTTACGGTAATTATCATATTCAGCTGCTAATCTAAGATATCTGTCATTTAATTCATCCAGTTTTTCCTTTTCGGATTTTTCGGATTTTACAGTCTCTTCCTTTTCTTCGGGTTTTACTTCAATCTCTTCAAATTCTTGCTGATTATCTATCCCTTGATTGTTTTGTTCTTCTTGCTGAGCTGTTTCTTCTTGTTGCTTTTCCGTTTTTTTATCTTTCTTTGTCATCTCAGTATATTTTGAATTGTTTCTTATAATAATTGTATACCTCTATAATCAAAATTTTTGCCAAAAGTACTTTTCAGCCAAATTGGCACATTAATTAAGATTTTAATGAAAAAGGTTAACTTATTCTGGTAATATCAGCACCAAGAGCTTTTAAACGTTGATCAATGTTTTGATAACCGCGGTCGATCTGATCAATATTATGAATTGTGCTGGTACCATCTGCCGAAAGCGCAGCAATCAGAAGGGCTACTCCAGCACGAATATCAGGTGATGTCATTTTGGTCGCTCTAAGTTGAATCTGATTATCTAATCCTACAACAGAAGCCCTATGTGGATCGCAAAGAATAATTTGCGCTCCCATATCAATGAGCTTATCTACAAAAAACAATCTGCTTTCAAACATTTTCTGATGGATTAAAACACTGCCTTTGGCTTGTGTTGCTACCACTAGCATAACACTTAATAAGTCAGGAGTAAGGCCTGGCCAAGGTGCGTCTGCAATGGTCATAATTGAACCATCAATAAAAGTTTCTATTTCGTAATGTTTATTTTCAGGGATAAAAATGTCATCTCCAATTTTTTCGAATTTTATACCAAGTCTTCTGAATGAAGCAGGAATAATGCCCAGGTTCTCATACGATACATTTTTTATAGTTATCTCTGATCCTGTCATTGCTGCTAGTCCAATAAAACTTCCTACTTCAATCATATCAGGAAGGATATGGTGTACACAACCTTTGAGCTCGGTAACTCCTTCGATAGTTAATAGATTTGATGCAATTCCGGATATTTTTGCACCCATGCTTACAAGCATCTTGCAAAGTTGCTGAATATAGGGTTCACATGCTGCATTATAAATGGTTGTTGTTCCCTTTGCTAATACAGCCGCCATAATTATATTAGCTGTACCTGTTACTGATGCTTCATCAAGTAGCATTGAGGTTCCAATCAAATTTTTTCCTTTAACCTTAAAGGAATTTTCTTTATGACTAAACTCAAATTTAGCACCCAGCTTCTCGAATCCAATAAAGTGAGTATCCACTCTTCTTCGCCCAATTTTATCACCACCTGGTTTTGGAATATATCCTTTTCCAAAACGGGCTAATAAAGGCCCTATCATCATAATAGAACCGCGTAAAGAGGTAGATTTGTTGTGATATTCTTCTGTTTTGAAATAATCAAAATTAATGCTTTTGGCTGTGAACGAGTAGGTCGATTCGTTTATTTTTTCAACATTAACACCGGTACATTCCAATAGATCTATGAGTTTCATAACATCCAGAATATTGGGAATATTATGAATGGTTACTTTTTCAGGAGTTAAAAGAGTAGCGCATAATATTTGTAGTGCTTCATTTTTTGCTCCTTGTGGGTAAATATCTCCTTTTAATTTTTTCCCACCTTTGATTACAAATGAACTCATAAATCGGTATTTAAAAGTTTAGCTATTTTTTGCGTGGTATAGGAGTTCTCCTATGCTTATTCTTGGCAAGGATATCTTTAGTTTCTGCAAGCCTTGTCTCCTGAATATTAAGACTTATTTTTCCTTCTGAGATTTCATTTAGATCACTAAAAATTTGTTCGTCGCTTACGGCTTCTTTATTCCAGGTTAGATAGCTTTTTTTCATGTGGTTAGCTAACATCTGGATTAATACTTCTTTCTTCTCTTGATCTTCCATCTTAATAGCTTCGTTAATAAGCTTTTCAATGGTTTTTCCGTAATGTTTGTACTTTATTTTATGCCTATTATAAGGAACAATCTCGGGTTTTTCTCTTAGTTTCTCGAGAAGGGGTGTTTCATAAGGAGAGTCAATATCAAGTTTAAAATCAGCTATAATAGCCAAATGATCCCAAAGTTTGTGCTTAAAATCTGCAACATCACGTAAGTGAGGATTCATATTACCCATTATTGCAATAATGGCTTGAGCCATCCTGTTTCGCTTATCTCGGTCAGTTTCAGCAATTGCCATCTCGATCATTTTCTGAATGTTCCTGCCATACTCGGGCAAAACAAGTTTCTGCCTGCTAGTATTGTATTCCATATTTATATTCATTTGCTGCAAAATTAATCTATTTTGGTTTAGCAATCAAAGTTTTAAAATTATTTGTATTAATTAGGAGCCGAGTTCCGCTATTATCGGTGATAATCTAATCAGAAACAATCTGTAATTTGGCAAATTTCAATAAAAGCTGTTTTTCTCCTGCCGTTTCAAAATGGACTATTGCTTTTGAGTTTGGTAAGGATCCTTCAATTTTAACTATTTCTCCTAATCCAAACTTATTATGCTTAACAATCATCCCTTCTTTGATTAATGATGGATCATCAGGTGTAAAATCTTCATTTTGTTCGGGTTGTTGTTTCTGTGCCTGACTGAGTTTTATTAGTTTCTTGCTTGCCAATGGTGATGCTCCATTTGTTGGATTCTGTTTAGATTTAAAGAACCTCGGTTTTGTTGTAAATCCAAAATCATCATCATTACCAACAAAAGACAATGGCTTTTCAAAAAACGAATCAGGTAAATCAAGATATTGTTCATCTATTTCTTTAATAAACCGACTTGGCCTGCAAGATGTGGGTGTTCCCCATTTATACCGTTCCTTTGCGAAACTTAGTACAGCAGTTTCTTCAGCTCGTGTTAATGCAACGTAAAATAACCGACGTTCTTCTTCTAGTTCTTTTTGTGTACTCGACGACATATTGGAAGGAAACAGATCTTCTTCTAATCCTACAAGAAATACAAACTTAAACTCCAATCCTTTCGCTGAATGGATTGTCATTATGGTGACTTTATTAAAATCATCATCTTTGTCATTATCCTGGTTAGTAAGCAGGGCTACGTTTTCCATAAAACGAGTAAGGGTTGGAGCACCTTCCTCTCCATTATAGTCATCAACAAATTCTTTTATTCCGTTTAACAATTCCTCAAGATTTTCAAACCGAGTTTGGTCTTCGTGTGTTTCGGCATTTTTAAACTCATCAATTATTCCTGATTCTTTTGCAATGGTTAATGCCGCTTCGTATGCATCTTTTTCTTCAATAAGCTTAGAGAAACGAACTATCAAATTTTTAAATGATTCTAGCTTTGTGTTTGTACCGGTATTAAAACCCAAATTTACTTTATTAAGATTTTCTAGTAAATCCCAAATATGTGTGTCGTTTGCACCGGCAAACTCTTCTAAACGAGTAAGCGTGGTTTGACCAATTCCTCGTGCAGGGTAATTTATAACACGTGTTAACGATTCTTCATCTTTGTGATTAATCGCCATCCTGAAATAGGCAAGTATATCTTTAATCTCTTTGCGTTGATAAAAAGAAATGCTACCATAAACTTTATATGGGATATTATATCGGAGGAAAGCTTCTTCAAAATTTCTCGATTGCGCATTTGTTCTGTACAAAACGGCAAAATCCTTATAATCGTAATTCCTTTCGATACTTGTATCCATTTCTTTTTTCGAATATACCTTTTTGGGTATTTGTTCTTTATTCTGCTTTATTATGCTGTTTGCAGCATTAACAATATTTTGTGTCGACCTGTAATTTTGTTCAAGCTTATAAAGTTTATATTCTTTATAATCATTTTTAAAGTTGAGGATGTTTTCGATCTTGGCTCCACGAAAACCATAAATGCTTTGTGCATCATCACCAACAACACAAATATTCTGATATTTCGCAGCTAATTTATTTACAATTAAATATTGTGCAAAGTTGGTATCCTGATACTCATCAACCAGAATATACTTAAACATGTTTTGATACTTAGTCAGCACATCAGGAAAATCACGAAATAAAATATTGGTGTTTAACAAAAGATCATCAAAATCCATTGAATCAGCTTTTTTGCATCGATTAGCATACATTGTAAATATGTCGGAAATCCTGCCTTTGTTGTTTTTCTGATCCTGAACTAAAATTTGGTTATTACTGCTATAAGCTTTAGCTGTAATAAGATTGTTTTTGGCACTCGAAATACGCCCGTATATTTCGCTTGGCTTATAAATCTTGTCATCCAGATTGAGTTCTTTAATAATCTTTTTAACCAGATTTTTAGCATCAATGGCATCGTAAATGGTAAAATTCGATGTGTAGCCAAGATGTGCAGATTCGAATCGGAGTATTCGTGCAAAAATCGAATGGAATGTACCCATCCAAAGGTTACGTGCAATTTCCGGACCTACCATTTTGGCAATACGCTGTTTCATTTCAGCTGCAGCTTTATTGGTAAATGTTAATGCCAGAATCTGATATGCAGGTATATTGTTGGCAAGTAAATGTGTTATTCTGTAGGTTAAAACCCTTGTTTTTCCCGAACCTGCACCTGCAATAACTAATGATGCTCCATTATAATTAACTACTGCTTCACGTTGAGGCTCATTTAATTCTTTTAAGTAATCGTGCACGTATATTTTTCTTTATCTTATTTTTATTAAGGCGTAAAAATACTTTCATTAATCTCGGTAAACAAACCCTGCTTAAAGTATTTATCCACAAAATATTCAAAGTTAATTTTTCGAGTTATACATCTTTTATCCAGCTGAATAAATTCATCTTAAATACAATTTTATTGATCGAGATTTGTTATTATTGTAGTTTTCATTTTGAGATTTTAATCATATGATGAGATTTACACACAAAATATTATTTTCTGTTTTTATTATATGTCTTATCCACAATAATTTGTTTTCGCAGATTAGCTCAAATGCTGATTTTTCTGAAAAAACCTGGTATTC
The DNA here is from genome assembly GCA_020049295.1 of Bacteroidota bacterium. Classification (GTDB taxonomy): domain Bacteria; phylum Bacteroidota; class Bacteroidia; order Bacteroidales; family UBA12077; genus UBA12077. The sequence goes on along the minus strand of JAIFLC010000004.1, from coordinate 11,278 downwards.
TTCATCTGACTCTCTGCATGTTTTTTGTACTGATAATGCTTCTGGAGGAAGTCTGCAGGCTTATGATTCGACATTAAGAGGTGGATATACTTTTCAGTGGTTTACATATAATTCAGTTACCAATAGTTTCGATATTACACTTACAGATTTTACTTATAATGCAGACTCAACAAGATCCGAGATAAATAATCTTGGGTCTGGCGGATATAAGGTAATACTTACAAAGATTGATACTATTCAGGAATATGTAGCATGGATATATAATAATGTAAATTTGTCATTGGATCTTCAAATTGTTGATCCTCTGGATTGCGATATCCTTGAGTTATTTGGTACTCCTAATTTTGAAACCCAATTGTTAATTTATAATCCAGTTAATAGCGAAAGTAAATTATTAACAAATAGTAAGAAAAATTATACATGGGATTTCGAATCTGAAGGAGAAGTATTTATTCCTGAGTATGATTACTCATATACAAGTACTGGCAATTTGCCACTCGAAGACACAAAATGCATACTTCATTTGATCGATCGTTTTGGATGCCCAGTTTCTGATTCAGTATTATATACAGCCATTGCTACCAAAGCAGAATTATCAATGATTCATCTTGATTCAGATGGAAATGAAATAACTACAAGTGATTCAATCCTTTCGGATGAAGCCCCAATGATCGTCAGATTTGTTAATAAATCAAAACGCGGAACCGATTTTGTGTGGTTTTTTGGCGACACCTTGGTAAAAAATGATCTCGATTATATTTATACCAGTGATTTTAATTTACAACCAGAACACACCTATTATTATACAGAGAAAATTACTGGTAAAAAATATACCGTGAAACTTAATAGTACAAGTGAGTTTGGGTGTAAAGATTCAGTTTATGCCACAATAAACCTTGATGCCTCTAAAATTGAATTTCCGAATGTGTTTTCTCCAAACAATGGAGATGAAATAAATAATGTTTTTAAACTTGATCCTGAGAAGTACAAATCAATCAGAACATTTAAAATATCGATTTTTAGTAGAACTGGTCAGTTAATGCATGAGTTTGAAGGTGAGCTTAAAGATTGGGGTGGTTGGGATGGATCTGTTCGTGGCAATGAGGCCTCAGAAGGAACTTACTTTTTTGTTGTTGAAGTGACTGGCTGGGATGGAGTGGTTTACAATAACGATAAATTAAACGGAAAAGTAGATTCTTATTTTGGATTTATTGGCCTTTACCGAGGTAAATAAAAAAGGGTTGCTTTAAATGCAACCCTTTCATATATAATAACAGCGATATTTCTATTCTTCTTCTTCTTCAGATTCAAATGCTTTCATCAGTTTATCCTGAACTTCACCTGGAACTTGCTCATATTTTGCAAATTTCATTGTATATGTTGCACGTCCACCGGTAACTGAACTTAAGGCTGTAGAATACTTATTCATTTCTGCTAAAGGAACTTTTGCGTTGATTTTTTCAAATCCTTTTTCACTACTCATACCTTCAATCATAGCTCTTCGTCCTTGTAAATCACTCATCACATCACCCATTCTCTCTGAAGGAACAAGTACTTCAACATCATAAATTGGTTCCATAATTTTTGGACCAGCTTCTTTAAATGCAGTTTTAAATGCATTACGTCCTGCAAGTCTAAATGAAATTTCATTTGAATCAACTGGGTGCATCTTACCATCATAAACGCAAACGCGGATATCACGTGCATACGAACCTGTAAGTGGACCTTCTTCCATCTTTTCCATGATACCTTTTAATATAGCTGGCAAGAAACGAGCATCAATAGCTCCTCCAACAATACAATTGTAATAAACAAGCTTGCCACCCCATGGTAAAACATGTTCTTCCTTATTTCTTACTGAAACAGCAATTTCTTTTCCACCAACTTTATATTTCGATGGTTCTGGTGCCCCTTCTTTAAATGGTTCAACTACCATATGAACTTCACCAAACTGTCCAGATCCTCCTGATTGTTTCTTATGACGATAACTCGACTCAGCAACTTTAGTTATGGTTTCTCTGTATGGAATCTTTGGAGCTAAAAACTCGGTTTCAATTTTATATATTTTTTCCAAATGCCATCTTACCATATTATTAAGATGATATTCACCCTGACCATGAATAAGAATTTGTTTTAATTCTTTCGAATATTCAATAATTATCGTTGGATCAGCTTGGTTAATTCTTCCTAGCGCTTCACCTAATTTCTCATCATCCGATTCGCTAATTGCTTTTATAGCTGTTCTGAATTTTGGATTTGGAAAAGAGATAGGATTAAATTTTATTTCTGTTTTGCCATCCGAAAGCGAATCATTGGTTCCTGTATTTTTTAATTTAACAGCTGCACCAATATCTCCAGCCGAAAGCTGAGAAACTTTCTGTCTGTTTTTACCAGCAACAACATATAATTGTGATAATCGTTCTTTAGCGCCTGAGGTGTTATTGGTTAAGTCCATACCTTCGGTTACCTTACCGGAAATAACTTTAAAATAATTAATCTCACCAATATGTGATTCAGTAGCCGATTTAAATACAAATAACGAAGTTGGTCCGTCTTCTTTGCAGGGTATCTTTTTACCATCAACAGTAACTTCTTCTGGCATTTTATCAGGTGATGGCAAAGCATTTACTGTAAATTCTAATAATCGTTTAATACCAATATTTTTTTCTGCTGATGTACAGAATACTGGGAACATTCCCCTATTAATAAGACCAGCAGCAATACCTTTACGCATTTCGTCTTCGTTAAGAGATCCTTTTTCGAAAAATAACTCCATAAGTTTTTCGTCATTTTCTGCAGCTGCTTCAACAAGGGTGTTATGCAATTCTTCAGCTGTGGCTTTCTGATCAGCAGGAATCTCGAGTTCTTCACGCTGGCCTGCTGCATTCCATTGGTACATTTTCATTTTCAAAACATCAACAATGGCCTTAAGTTCGCTTCCCGAACCTACTGGGTATTGAACTACAACTACTTTTTTTCCAAATGTTGATTTTGCAGCTTCAAGGGTTTTTTCATAATTTGCTTTTTCATGATCTATTTGGTTTATCACCAATACAACAGGTTTATGATATTTTTCGCAGGAGCGATTAACAATCTCTGTACCTACCTCAATACCATGCTGTGCATGTAATAACAAAATAGCTGTATCTGCAACGCGGAAGGATGATATTACTCCACCAACGTAATCATCAGCACCAGGAGTGTCTATAATATTTATTTTATGTTCGTTAAACTCAGTATATAAAACAGTCGAGAATACTGAATTGCCTGCTTCATGCTCAATATCATTATAATCGGAAACAGTATTCTTAGCATCAATTGATCCTTTTCTTTCAATAACGCCACCTTGTAGTAACATAGATTCTGCCAAAGAAGTCTTACCCGATCCTGAGCTTCCAATTAAAGCAATATTTCTAATTTTATCCGTTTGATAGGTTTTCATACTTGATTTATCTAATTAATTATTAATAAATGATATAAACTTTGCTTAGTTAATTATTATAGTAAAATGGGTTTCAAAAATAGTAAAATTTTATCAACACGCAAGAAAGTACAGAATATAATATAAATAGGTATTATTTAATTGAAAATATATCAAATAATTGATATTGGTTCTAAATAGCAAAAAAAGTATATTATATTATATATGTATTTTGATAGTTCCAAAAAAGAATTTAATTTTGCACCATTTTCCGGCAAATAATTATTGAAGGGAAATCATTTAAAAATCAATAGTTTTAATAAATATTTTGAAATATATAAAAGTTATTATTTTTCTTTTTAAGTGATCAAAATTTACGAAATAAATTTAAAATTATTGTGGATTATTAAAAAAAAAGAATACCTTTGCGAACCGATTTTATAAAAAAATAATTTAAAATAATTGTCTATATGCCTACAATACAGCAGTTAGTAAGAAAAGGAAGAACTAAGATTGTGGAGAAGAAAAAAGCTCCTGCTTTGGATGCATGTCCTCAGAGGAGGGGTGTTTGTACTCGTGTTTACACTACAACACCTAAAAAACCTAACTCAGCAATGCGTAAAGTAGCAAGGGTTAGGTTAACTAATGGGAAGGAAGTGAATGCTTATATTCCAGGTGAAGGACATAACTTACAGGAACACTCGATAGTTCTTATAAGAGGTGGTAGGGTAAAAGACCTTCCAGGTGTTCGTTATCACTTAATCAGAGGTGCCCTCGATACTTCAGGTGTTGAAGGTAGAACCCAGAGACGCTCAAAATACGGAGCTAAAAGACCAAAAAAATAATCGAATTCAATAGAGTTTAGAAGCGATGAGAAAATCAAAACCAAAACAAAGGATTTTATTACCAGATCCAAAATTTAAAGATCAATTGGTTACCCGATTTGTTAACGATCTTCAGGTAGATGGTAAAAAAAATGCGGCTTTCAAAATATTCTATGATGCAATGGAAATTGTTGCTGAAAAAGCTAAAGACAAAGAAAAATCTGCAATCGAAGTTTGGAAAAAAGCATTAGAAAATATTACACCCATGGTCGAAGTTAAAAGTAGAAGAATTGGTGGAGCAACATTCCAAGTTCCTATGGAAGTTAATCCTAGAAGAAAAACTTCGATCAGTATTAAAAACATGATTAAATACGCACGCCAAAGAAGTGGTAAAAATATGGCCGAAAAACTTTCACAAGAAATTATGGCCGCATTTAACGAAGAGGGTGGAGCATTTAAGAAAAAAGAAGAAACTCATAGAATGGCCGATGCTAATAAAGCATTTGCTCATTTTAGATTTTAAGAAGGAATTAAGAAGTAATTTTTGAGACGGGATAGAGGAAATGAGTAAAGACTTGCAGTATACCAGGAATATCGGAATCATGGCGCATATTGATGCCGGTAAAACCACAACTACAGAGCGAATTCTGTTTTATACTGGTATTACACATAGAATTGGAGAGGTTCACGATGGTGCTGCTACAATGGACTGGATGGTTCAGGAGCAAGAGAGAGGAATAACAATTACTTCTGCAGCTACTACAGCATATTGGAAATACCGTGATCAAGATTACAAAATTAATATTATAGATACTCCGGGACACGTTGATTTTACTGTCGAAGTAGAAAGATCATTGCGTGTTCTTGATGGAGCTATTGCAGTTTTCTGCGCTGTTGGTGGTGTTGAACCACAATCAGAAACCGTATGGAGACAAGCAGATAAATACGGAGTTCCTAGAATCGCTTTTGTTAATAAAATGGATCGTGCTGGTGCCGATTTCTTCTCAGTTATTTCACAAATGAGAGATAAACTTGGTGCAAATGCTATTCCTGTTCAAATTCCTATTGGACAAGAAGAAACATTTAAAGGTGTTATCGATCTAATAGAAAATAAAGCAGTTATTTGGTACGAAGATGAAAAAATAGGTTTACGTTACGAATTGACTGATATACCTTCAGAATTTGCTGCCGAAGCAGAAGAATGGAGAGCTAAACTGATTGAGTCTGTTGCCGAATACGATGACGCTCTTTTAGAAAGATTCTTCGAAGATCCAAATTCAATTACCCCTGACGAAATGATAGGTGTCATTCGTAAAGCAACTATTGGAATGACTATCGTTCCTGTTCTTTGTGGAGCATCATTTAAAAATAAAGGTATTCAGCGATTGCTTGATGCCGTTGTTGCATTTATGCCTAGCCCTATCGATATTGAAAATACAAAAGGAATTAATCCTAAGAATGATCAACCTGTCGAAAGAAAACCTGATTCATCAGAACCATTAGCCGCATTGGCTTTTAAAATTGCTACCGATCCTTACGTTGGTCGTCTCGCGTTTTTAAGAGTTTATTCAGGTAAAATTGATTCGGGTTCATATGTACTTAATGTAAGAACCGGAAAACGCGAAAGAATTTCTCGTTTATACCAAATGCATGCAAATAAACAAAATCCAAAAGATGTTATCGAAGCTGGAGATATTTGTGCTGCTGTTGGTTTTAAAGATATTAGGACTGGCGATACATTATGTGACGAAAAACATCCAATAATTCTAGAATCAATGGATTTCCCAGAACCAGTTATCGGAATTGCTGTTGAACCAAAAACTCAGAAAGATTTAGATAAACTGAATATGGCTCTTATGAAACTTGCTGAAGAAGATCCTACTTTCTCAGTAAAAGTTGATGCCGATTCAGGTCAAACTATTATTGCCGGTATGGGTGAGTTGCATCTCGAAATTCTTATTGATCGTTTATTAAGAGAATTTAAAGTAGAATGTAACCAGGGAGCACCACAGGTAGCATATAAGGAAACAATTACAGCAACAGTAGAACATCGTGAAGTATTTAAAAAACAAAGCGGCGGACGTGGTAAATTTGCTGATATTGTTGTAACAATTGGTCCAGCTGACGAAAACGAAAAAGGGGTTCAGTTTATTGACAAAATTAAAGGTGGAAATATTCCAAGAGAATATATTCCTGCAATTAATAAAGGATTTAAAGAAGCATTATATAATGGTGTTTTAGCAGGTTATCCTGTTGAAAGCTTAAAAGTAACACTTACAGATGGATCTTACCACGATGTGGATTCAGATTCGCTCTCATTCGAGATTGCTGCAAAAATGGCATTCAAACACGCTTGTGCCAAAGCTAAACCTATTTTACTCGAACCAATTATGTCAGTTGAAGTAGTTACACCCGAAGAATATATGGGTGATATTATTGGCGACTTTAACCGACGAAGAGGAAAAGTTGAAGGAATGGAAAATAAAGGTGGTGCAAGGGTTATAAAAGCTAAAGTGCCTTTATCAGAGCAATTCGGATATGTGACTGTTTTACGTACCATCAGCTCAGGTCGTGCAACTTCAACTATGGAGTTTTCGCATTATGATCGGGTACCTGATTCAATTGCAAAAGAAATTGTTGAGAAAGCAAAAGGAAAAGTGAATTTGTTTAATTAAAGAAAATAATGAGCCAGAAGATTAGAATTAAATTAAAATCTTACGATCACAATCTTGTAGATAAATCTGCAGAGAAAATTGTGTACGTTCTCCTTTCGTTAACAAGAAATCAAGAGAACAGTTCCAGTTGTCTTCTTATAAAAGATTATTGGATATTTACAGTTCAACTCCAAAAACTATTGATGCGTTAATGAAGTTGGAGTTACCAAGTGGTGTAGAAGTAGAAATAAAAGTGTAATTAAGTAAAACAACAAAAAAATGCCAGGATTAATTGGAAAAAAGATCGGAATGACTTCCGTCTACAGTGCCGAGGGAAAAAATATTCCATGCACTGTTATCGAGGCTGGGCCATGTGTTGTGACGCAGGTAAAGACTATCGAAAATGATGGTTATGCGGCATACCAGTTGGCTTTTGATGAGAGGAGAGAAAAAAGCACTCCTAATCCTCTAAAAGGTCACTTTAAAAAAGCAGGTACAACCCCTAAAAGTAAAGTTTACGAATTTCAAGTATTTGAAAAGGAGTACAAGCTTGGTGATATGGTTACTATAGATCATATCGTTTCGGAAGGAATGTTTGTTGATATTATAGGTTGGTCAAAAGGAAAAGGATTTCAAGGTGTAGTAAAACGCTATGGATTTCATGGTGTGGGAGGCCAAACACATGGTCAACACAACAGACTTCGTGCTCCAGGTTCGTTGGGAGCTTCTTCAGATCCATCGCGCGTATTTAAAGGTATGAGAATGGCAGGTCAAACCGGTAATAAACGAGTTATGATGATTAACTTGCGAGTTATGAAAGTTGTACCTGAAAGTAATCTACTAGTAGTAAAAGGATCAGTTCCTGGTTCAAATGGTTCATATTTAATTATTCATGAGTAATGGAATTAGCGATAATTAACATAGAAGGCAAAGATACAGGTAAGAAAGTGAACCTTAGTGATTCAATTTTTAAAATTGAACCTAATGATCATGCAATCTATCTGGATGTTAAGCAGTATTTAGCTAACAAACGCCAAGGTACACATAAAGCTAAAGAGAAATCTGAACTTAGTGGTAGTACCAGAAAACTTAAAAGACAAAAAGGAACAGGAACAGCAAGATCTGGTAGTATTAAATCTCCTTTATTTAAAGGTGGAGCCAGAGTATTTGGTCCAAGACCAAGAGATTATTCCTTTAAGTTAAATAAGAAAGTTAAAATCTTAGCACGTCAATCAGCATTAGCTTATAAAGCAGTTGACAACAATATTAAAGTGCTTGAAAACTTTAACTTTGAACTTCCTAAGACAAAGGAATTTGTTAACCTCAGAAATAATTTGGATGTAGCAGATAAAAAAATGCTTTTAGTTTTATCTGAACAAAATAAAAATATATATTTGTCATCCAGAAATTTACAGGATGTTAAAGTAGTAACTGTTTCAGATATAACTACTTACGATATAATGAATGCTTCAATTGTACTATTTGTCGAAAACTCAATTGAACCATTACACAAATTGTTTAGAATTTAAGAAAAAATTGATACAATGGATATTTTATTAAAGCCAATAGTTACCGAGAAAATGACCATGCAAGGCGATAGTCTTAATAGATATGGTTTTATTGTAGATAAAAGGGCGAATAAGATTCAAATTAAGAAAGCCATTGAAGATATGTATGGCGTTTCAGTAGAAGCGATCAATACCATGCGTTATCTTGGAAAGAAAAAATCTCGATTTACTAAATCTGGTATTATTGAAGGTGGATCAAATTCTTACAAGAAAGCAGTGGTTACTTTATTAGATGGTGAAAAAATTGATTTTTATAGCAATATTTAATTGACATGGCAGTACGAAAATTAAACCCTGTTACCCCAGGACAAAGACATAAAGTTATAGGTGCTTTTGATACAATTACAAAAAGTACACCTGAAAAATCTTTGTTGGTTTCAATGAAAAGAACCGGTGGAAGAAACAATAGTGGAAAAATGACCATGAGATATATTGGGGGTGGTCATAAAAAGAGATATCGTTTAATCGATTTTCTTAGAAATAAAGATGGTATGGACGCAACTGTTACAGGTATCGAATATGATCCAAACAGATCTGCTCGTATTGCATTAGTTACCTATAAAGATGGTGAAAAGAGATATATAATTGCACCAACAGGGTTAAAAGTTGGACAAACGGTAGTTTCAGGTAGAGATATAGCTCCAGAGATTGGAAATACACTTTTCTTATCTGATATTCCACTTGGTACAGTAATTCATAATATCGAACTTCATCCTGGTAAAGGTGGCGTATTAGCACGAAGTGCTGGTACATATGCACAGCTTACATCACGTGATGGTAAATATGCTATTGTGAAAATGCCGTCAGGAGAAACAAGAATGATTTTAACAACTTGCCGTGCAACAATCGGAACAGTTTCTAACTCAGATCATAGTCTCGAAGTTTCAGGTAAAGCTGGTAGACACAGATGGTTAGGTATTCGTCCAAGAGTTCGTGGTGTTGTTATGAACCCTGTTGATCACCCGATGGGTGGTGGTGAAGGTAGAGCTTCGGGAGGTCATCCAAGATCTAGAAAAGGTATTCCTGCTAAAGGATACAAAACTAGAACTCCTAAAAAAGCTTCTAATAAATATATTGTAGAAAAACGAAAGAAATAAAATAGTTTGCTATGAGTCGATCACTTAAAAAAGGCCCATTTATTGATTTCAAACTTGAGAAAAGAGTTCAAGATTTGAACCAATCAAGTAAAAAATCTGTAGTTAAGACTTGGTCACGAAGATCAATGATTTCACCAGATTTTGTTGGGCATACTATTGCCGTTCATAATGGGAATAAGTTTATCCCGGTATATGTAACCGAAAATATGGTTGGGCACAAATTAGGTGAATTTTCACCAACCAGAACTTTCAGAGGTCACGCCGGAAATAAAAAAGGTTAATAAACCAACGATAGTTTTACACAAAAAAAATATAGACTATAATGGGTGCTAGAAAAAGAATAAGAGCAAATCAAATCAAAGAGAGCAAAAAAGAAAAGTATTTTGCTGTTTTACGAAATTGCCCTACATCACCAAGAAAGATGAGATTAGTTGCTGACATGGTTAGGGGGATGGACGTAAATAGAGCTCTAGATGTATTGAAATTTAATTCGAAAGAAGCCTCTGGCCGAATGGAAAAGTTACTTATGTCAGCTATTTCAAATTGGCAAATTAAAAATGAAGGTGTTCGAATAGAAGATAGCAAGTTAATTGTGAAAGAGATTTTTGTAGATCAGGCAAGAACTTTAAAAAGAGTTCAGCCAGCTCCTCAAGGTAGAGCTCACAGAATCAGAAAAAGATCAAATCACGTTACCATAGTGCTTGATAATTTAAGTAACAACGATACTCAAACAGAATAATAGATGGGACAAAAAGTTAATCCGATTTCAAATCGATTGGGAATCATTAAAGGTTGGGATTCTAATTGGTACGGTGGTAGAAAATATGCCGATAAACTGGTTGAGGATACAAAGATCAGAAAGTATCTTGAGGCTCGATTAGCTAAAGCAAGTATTTCAAAAATAATTATTGAGAGAACTCTAAAACTTATCACTGTAACTGTTAATACCGCTCGTCCGGGAATTATTATCGGAAAAGGGGGTCAGGAAGTTGATAAACTTAAAGAGGAATTGAAAAAAATTACTAAGAAAGAAGTTCAAATCAATATTTTTGAAGTTAAAAGACCTGAACTAGATGCAACCATAGTTGGTAATGGTATAGCTCGACAGATCGAAGGTAAGATTTCATATCGTCGTGCAATAAAGATGTCTATTGCCTCAACAATGAGAATGGGAGCAGAAGGTATTAAAGTTCAAATTTCTGGTCGTTTAGGTGGAGCCGAAATGGCACGTACTGAAGTATATAAAGAAGGACGTACTCCGTTACATACGTTCCGTTCAGATATAGATTACGCGTTGAGCGAAGCTTTAACAAAAGTTGGTTTAATGGGAGTAAAAGTTTGGATTTGCAGAGGTGAGATCTATGGTAAACCAGACTTAGCACCAAATTTTTCAGCTTCACCAGCAACACCTAAAGGTCAAGTTGGTGGTCAGAAACCTGCAAAAGGAAACTTCGGCAGAAAGAAAAGAGATAATAAGAAATATTAATGAGTAATTGAAATGTTACAGCCAAAGAAAACTAAATACAGAAGAGTCCAGAAGGGCAAGATGAAGGGAAATGCCCAACGAGGAAATCAATTAGCATTTGGTTCTTTCGGAATCAAAGCTCTTGAAGAGTGCTGGATTACTGGACGTCAAATTGAAGCAGCTCGTCAAGCTGTGACAAGATATATGAAACGTGAGGGTCAAATCTGGATTCGAATTTTTCCGGACAAA
>JAIFLC010000183.1 GCA_020049295.1 Bacteroidota bacterium | reverse complement strand
TTTAAGGGAACAACAAGAAGTGCATTTGGCACTGCTTGTCCTAATCCAGATGTAATATTTATGTATTCTTTAGGTAAATCTGTCATATAAATTGATCGCTGCTCTTTAAGGCTGCGGCCAATTACACCAACACCCATATCAACACGTTTTTCAAGGTATTTACGTCGTTCGTATGCATAGCAGGCAAGCAACTCGATAAATTTATCGTTTTTATCATCATCATTAATAACAAACAAGCCTCCCTGATTTGCATTTATATATTTGACAAGATTACTGATAATATGATAGGCAAATTCTTTCATATCATCGTTGTTCTGACGAAGTATTTCTGCAAATCTGGCAAGACCCTGAGTCGTCCAATTTTGTTTTTGATCTTCCAGTTTTCTTATTTCTTCCTGTTCTTTTGCGATTTTGAGACTTTTTCGCATTTCGAGCAATGAATTACCCAAAACATCTTTATCACTTAATAATTCAAACTCTTGATCAAGATTTCCTTTACCAATTTCCTTTGCAAAATTTGCCGTTTTATTTAACCCATCAATTAATGTATTCACAGATTTACCCATTTCACCAATTTCATCCTGTGTTTTAATAGTTATCCTTTTCGATTCATCAATATCACCTTTCGCCAAATCGCTTAATATTGAAGTTGTTAGTGTAACAGGACTAGCAATATTAACTGCAATTAACCATATTATACCAGCTGTTAATAATAAACCAAATAAGCCTACAAGTATTGAATTTCTTAAGGTCGCTTTTTCTTTTGCCATAATTACACTAACTGGTACCGCAAATCCAAAAGACCACATAGTAGTTGCATTACCAATGTATACTGGAGCATATGATATCCAGTATTCTTTCCCATTCTGATCTTTTATTGACTTAAAAAATTCTTTACCTGATTGGATATTTACAAGTATCTCTGATTCATAATCAGCGAATTCATTAATAAATTTTCCAATATTTTCTTCTTTCCCATGAGCCACATATTGTCCATTATATGCTATAAGAAAAGCATAGCTTCCTTCAATTGGGCGAATATTTTTAATTAAGTCTTGAAATCTTTTAAGTGGAAGATCTAGTCCGGCTAATCCAACAACCTTTCCATTATCCATTATAGGAACAGCAACTGATGTTTCTAATATTGCTTCTTCACCTTCAGCGTAAGTAAAGTAATAAGGATCCATTACATATTCTCGTTTTTGTTCGAGAATATCATAATAAGCTCCTTTTGTAAATCCAGGAATAGTATCAATAATTTCTTCTTTTAGCAAAATTTGCCCTCCTTGACGGTAATAAGTAAGCCTTAATCTACCATCTTCTTTCTTGTAATTTGGCCATATATATTTTAACTGCCAGTTAAACCATGTTGATAAGAAATTTGGATTTTCCTCAATTAAATGCTTAATCATATCAAGATGTATATCCTTTCGCTTTTTAGGATCAAGATTTTTATATCCCATTGCTATATTTGCAAGAGCACGAGTCATATTCATATCTACGCTTAAATCTGCTTTTGTATAATTTGCATATTCGCGTGCATAGGTCTGGGTAAGCTTTTTTGCATTTTCATATGCAAGATTATTAAGCTTAAGACTTACGTATCCTAATGCTAAGGCATAGATAATTGATGTTGCTGTTAGAATATAAACAAGCATCTTGGTTTTTAGATTCATCTTAACTTTCATAAGTTGAATGTTTTGTATTTTAGATGGTTTAAATGAAATAAGGTTGAAATTTATTAAAAATCCTCATAAATTCAACGACACAATGTATAAAAAAAAATACATTTTTAAAACTATATATAAGTAAAGATAACATAAAATCTTTTCATCACTGTTTTATTAATCTTGGATTAGCTTAAGCGATCTAGTAAAACATGATCTACTAAATCTGTAAGTGAATTATGTGGTATTTAATTATAGATTAATGAATTATATAAAACATTTCTTCTGAAAATATTAGATAATTTAATTATTTGAGATCATTTTTTGTTTTAGAACAATTACTTTATTTATTTTGTTGTTTCTTTTTAACAATTAAAATGTAATTTATGAAACTATTACAAGGTAAAACAGCTTTAATTACAGGTGCTGCACGAGGAATTGGTAAATCAATAGCATTAAAACTTGCTGAACAGGGTGCAAATATTGCATTTACCGATTTACAGTATAATGATGCTGCAAAAGAAGTTGAAAAACAAATTCAGTTGCTAGGTGTTAAAGCCAAAGCATATGCATCGGATGCCAGCAAATTTGAAGAAACCCAACATCTCGTTGATGAAATTCAGAAAGAATTTGGTACAATTGATATTTTAGTAAATAATGCTGGTATTACTCAAGATACTTTATTAATGCGTATGACCGAGCAACAATGGGATACGGTTATTTCGGTAAATCTGAAATCTGTTTTTAATTTTACAAAAGCAGTTCAGAAATACATGTTAAAACAGAAGTTTGGCTCAATAATTAATATGAGCTCTGTTGTTGGTGTTAGTGGAAATGCTGGTCAATCTAATTACTCAGCATCAAAAGCTGGAATTATTGGATTTACCAAATCAATAGCGAAAGAACTTGGCTCAAGAAATATTCGATGTAATGCTATTGCTCCTGGTTTTATAATAACTGAAATGACAGACAAATTGCCAGTAGAAGTAAGAAAAGCATGGGAAGAGCAGATCCCATTGCGTCGTGGTGGCACACCAGATGATGTCGCAAATGTGACTTTATTTCTTGCCTCTGATTTATCAGCATATGTTAGCGGTCAGGTAATAAATGTTTGTGGAGCAATGAATACTTAATCTAATTAATTTGAACTTATTTTATACACCTGAGTTATTAAAATCAGGTGTTTTTTTTTAAATTGGTATTGTTTTTGATGTAATTTAGTCTTTTTATCAAACATTGTATAATTTTAATATCATCTGAATATTCTAATTGGATTATGAAAAAAATTATAAGTTTTACTTTTTTAATTATGATATTTGGTTGTCAGCCTTTATCTACCTTTCAAATAGAAACATTAAAACCCGCTCCTGTAAATTTCCCGAGCAATTTTAATAAAATAATGTTTGTTAATCTTGATAATGATATAAATAACGACAATGAGGTTGATACACTTGTTTTTAAGATTGTTACTAACGAAATCTCTTTAGGTATAAAAGATGGAGCAATTAACACTCCAAACATTGACTCATCAAACTTTTTATACAGTAATTCATTTTTTGAAATTGATAGTTTTTACATAGATACCACTATTAATTGGAGATATCTTGATGGATTTATTAATCAATATGAAACAGATCTATTAATCATTCTTGATTCAATAGAATTGGTAATGAACGAGTGGGAAGAAGCAGATTATGAAGTTTATCCTGTTGAGTTTTACAAATATCGTGAATTTTCTGTTTCTGCATATTGGAAATTTATTGATGTTTATGAAAGAAATATCTTGGATTCATTTACATATTCAGATACCTTATTTTGGGAATTAAAAAATATTAGCAAAAAGGATTTGGAAAATGAATTTCCATCAACAGTGCAATGTTTAAGGGAATTATGCTATTATACAGGGCTTGATTATTCAAAAAGAATTTTTCCTGCATGGAAGACTGAAACCCGCTTTTTTTATATTGAAGGTAACAAACAATTCAAATCAGCTGCATTATTAGCAAACGAAGGAAAATGGAACGAAGCATCTGAAATATGGAAACAATATGTAAAACATATTGATAAGGAATTAGCAAGTAGAGCCTGCTTTAATTTGGCTGTAGCAAGTGAAATTTTAGGAAATATTGATATAGCAGTTCAATGGGCACAGATATCATATGATATAAAAGAAAAGAAAAGGACCAGATACTATATTTTAAAGCTTAAAAACAGATTATCCGATATAAATAAAATAAAACAACAAGTATAATCTGCCTGTTAATTTGATGTATTTTATTTACTTTTGCCTCCTATTAAAAAGTAGTTATGCATCAAACTGTATTATATATTATCATTGGATTATTAGTTTTTGACTATTTATTTGAACAATTTCTGGATTATTTAAATTCCACAAAAAGAAGTCCTGTTTTACCAAAAGAATTAGTTGGAATTTATGACGAAGATAAATACAAAAAATCGCAGGATTATGATAGGATTAATTATCATTTCTCAATTTTTACTAGCAGTTTTAATTTAATACTCATTTTGGTTTTTTTGTATTACTCGGGATTTGCTATTGTCGATGAATTCACGCGTTTAAATTCATCTAATTCAATTATTATTGCATTAATTTTCTTCGCTATTATACTAATTGCATCTGACATTATACAGATTCCATTTAGTTTATATGAAACATTTTGGATCGAAGAAAAATTTGGATTTAATAAAACAACCATAAAAACCTTTGTTCTGGATAAAATCAAAGGTTGGTTTATTGGTGCAATAATCGGAGGTATTATTCTATCAATTATTATATGGTTCTATATTAAAATTGGTAGTAATTTTTGGATTTATGCCTGGGGTATAATAAGCCTGTTTATGGTTTTTATGACCATGTTTTATACTTCGTTAATTGTTCCTTTGTTTAATAAATTAAAAACCCTTGAGGAAGGTGATCTGAAAAATGAAATAATCTCGTTTTGCACAAAAGCTGAATTTAAATTAGAAAATGTATTTGTTATGGATGGTTCGAAACGAAGTACAAAAGGAAATGCATATTTCAGTGGTTTGGGTAAGCGGAAAAAAATTGTGTTATTTGATACATTAATTGAAAAACTAAGTAAGGAAGAAATCATCGCAGTTTTGGCCCACGAAATTGGTCATTATAAGAAAAAGCATACTTTAACCACAATTCTTATTTCGATAATCCAAACTGGACTTACTTTGTATATTTTATCTTTTTTTGTAGGAAACCCTATATTATCAAAGGTTTTGGGATCAGATAATCCAAGTTTTCATCTGGGACTAATTACTTTTGGATTTCTATATAGTCCAATTTCTATGATATTAGGCTTGTTTATGAATATTATTTCGCGTAAGAACGAATACGCTGCAGATCAATACGCTACAGAGAATTACAATGGTCAGTATCTTCAAAACGCTTTAAAAAAACTTTCAGTTGATAGTTTATCAAACTTAACACCACATCCATTGTATGTCTTTTTTAATTATTCTCATCCAACACTTCTGCAGCGAACTAAGTTTATTGAAAAAATTATAGCAAAATGAAAGCTGAAATCATAACAATAGGTGATGAGATACTAATTGGGCAGATAGTCGATACAAATTCTCAATGGATTGCTCATGAATTGAATTCAATAGAAATTGAAATTGTAAAAAAAACCTCAATATCAGATAATAAGGTAGAAATATTTAAAGCTATAGACCTAGCTAAGCTCAATGCAGATTTAATTGTTTTAACAGGTGGCTTAGGTCCGACAGACGATGATTATACAAAGGATGCTCTTTCTGAGTATTTTAAATCAAAACTTGTTATAAACTACGATACACTAAAACAAATCGAAAGACTTATCTCACAAAGAGGTGGTGAACTAAATGAGCGAAATAGAAACCAAGCATTAGCACCCGATAACTGCAAAGTAATAGCTAATAACCTTGGAACTGCACCTGGATTATGGTTCGAATTTGAGGGAAAAACACTTATTTCAATGCCTGGAGTACCATTTGAAATGAAGGAAATGATGGTAAACTACATTCTTCCAGAATTAAAGAAGAATAGCACCAATGTGCATATTATTCATAAATTGGTTCTAACTCAAGGGATTTCTGAATCAAAGCTTGCTGAAAAACTTGAAGAGTGGGAATCAAAATTACCTGCCGAATTAAAACTAGCATACCTTCCTTCTCCAGGAATAATAAAACTTAGGCTTACTGCAAAAGGAACAGATAAATTAATGCTTGATAAAGCTATAAATGATAATATTAACAAACTTACAAAGGTAATTCCAGATTATATATGTGGATTTGATGCCGAAGCACTCGAGGAGATTCTGGCTAAAGCTTTAATCGAAAAGTCAATCACAATATCTGCAGCTGAAAGCTGCACGGGGGGCAATATTTCCCACTTAATTACAAGTATTCCTGGCTCATCTAGCTACTTCAAAGGTTCGGTTATTGCTTATTCAAACGAGATAAAAGAAAAGATTCTTGGTGTAAATAATAGTATATTAATTACATATGGAGCAGTAAGTAAACAAACAGTCGAAGCAATGGCAATTGGCGTAAGGCAAATTTTTAATACTGATTATGCAGTTGCAACATCTGGTATTGCTGGCCCAACAGGAGGTACAGATGAAAAACCAGTTGGAACGATATGGATTGCCGTTTCAAATCATAACGGAGTTATTTCTAAAAAATTTCTATTTGGTGATCAACGAGATAGGAATATCCAAAGAGCCTCATTAACAGCACTTAATATGGTACTTAAACAAATAAATAATAAAGAATTGTAAAAAACAACAAAAAAATTTCAAAATATATTTGATTAATTGAATAAAAATCACGTATTTTGCGATCTATTTGAGAAATGAGATAAAAAAATCGTTATAAGTTATGTCACGAATCTGTCAAATTACAGGAAAGAAAGTATTAGTAGGAAACAATGTTTCCCACTCGAAAAGAAGGACTAAAAGAAAGTTTTATCCAAACCTGTTGAAAAAAAGATTTTTCTTGGAAGAAGAAAATCGTTGGATAATATTAAAAGTATCTGCTTCTGGTATAAGAACCATTACTAAAAAAGGTTTAAAAGTTGCCTTGAATGAAGCTAAGCAGAACGGCTTTTTAACAAACTATTAAAATTGGGAGAAGTAGAAAATGGCAAAAAAAGGTAACAGAATTCAGGTTATTTTAGAATGTACCGAACATAAAGCATCAGGAATGCCAGGAACATCGAGATACATTACTACAAAGAATAAAAAGAATACACCTGATAGAATTGAGAAGAAGAAATACAATCCAATTCTTAAAAAAGTAACAGTACATAAAGAAATTAAATAATTAATTATGGCAAAGAAAGTAGTTGCTTCACTGCAAACAGGAGCTGGCAAAACCAGTACAAAATGCATCAAAATGGTAAAATCGGAAAAAGGAAATTTTTCATTTGTTGAAGAAATGGTAGTTAATGAAAAAATTAAAGATTTTTTCGCAAAAAAATAATTTTGTAATACTCATATTTCAAAAAAGCTTTCTTTTTTAAGAAAGCTTTTTTGTTGAGTATAAATTTTAATTACATTTAACAAACCAAAGAAAGTGTTTTTAAAAAACTATCAAGAGCTGTGGTTGGTAAAACCAAAGTTGATGATGAAGTGCTTGATAATTTAGAGGAGGTTCTTATTTCATCCGATGTAGGAGTAAATACTACTTTAAAGATAATTGAACGAATTGAAAACAGAGTTGCTAAAAATAAATTTTTAGGAACCAACGAGCTAAATTCTATTTTAAAGGAAGAAATTGCCATACTTTTAGAGGAGAATAATACGATTATAGGTTTTACTCTATCTGATACTAATAAACCTTATGTTATTATGGTTGTTGGAGTAAATGGTGTTGGAAAAACTACAACTATTGGGAAATTAGCGTATCAGTTTAAAAACCTAGGACATTCAGTTGTTTTAGGTGCTGCTGATACATTTAGGGCTGCAGCTGTCGATCAACTAACTATATGGGCTGACAGGGTTGGTGTGCCCATCGTTAAACAGAAAATGGGTTCCGATCCTGCTTCTGTTGCATTTGATACACTTAGCTCTGCTAAGGCAAATAATACGGATGTTGTTATTATTGATACTGCAGGCCGTTTGCATAACAAAATAAATCTAATGACCGAACTTTCTAAAATAAAGAATGTAATGCAAAAGGTAATTCCTAATGCTCCTCATGAAGTACTTCTTGTTCTAGACGGATCTACAGGACAAAATGCATTTGAACAAGCAAAAGAGTTTACCAAAGTTACAGATGTCACAGCGTTGGCATTAACAAAACTGGACGGTACAGCAAAAGGAGGAGTGGTTATAGGAATTTCTGATCAATTTAAGATTCCAGTTAAATATATAGGTGTTGGTGAAGGGATGAATGATTTACAGGTATTTAATAAGAAAGAGTTTGTGGATTCACTTTTCTCCTAAATTAAAAACAAATTTTGAAAACTAAAGTTCCAAATAAGGTCAATGTTATTACATTAGGTTGTTCGAAAAACCTGGTTGATTCTGAATATCTTTTAAAACAATTATCTGCCAATGGCTTTAAAGTTGTACACGATTCAAATTCTAACGATTATGATATTGTGGTAATTAATACCTGTGGTTTTATAAATGATGCAAAACAAGAATCGATAGAAACAATTCTTCAGTTTGAGGAACTTAAAAAACAAAACAAGATAAAGAAATTGTTTGTTTTTGGTTGTTTGTCGCAGCGTTATAGAGAAGAACTTATTAAAGAAATCCCAAGCGTTGATAAGTATTTTGGTGTATATGACTTAAAAGAACTAGTCGAATCTATTGGTGCAAATTATAAATCAGAATTGATTGGTGAGCGCTTTGTAACTACACCCAAGCATTATGCTTATTTGAAAATATCGGATGGATGCGATCGAAATTGTTCTTTCTGTGCAATTCCTCTTATAAAAGGAAAACATCTTTCAAAAGCAATTCCTGAACTTGTTGATGAAGCAGAACTCTTGGTTCGAAATGGTGCTAAAGAGATAATACTTATTGCCCAGGATTTGTCTTATTATGGATATGATATATATAAAAAACCAAAATTAGCCGATCTAATTGATCAACTTTCAGATATTAAAGGACTTAAATGGCTTCGTTTGCATTATGCCTATCCAGCAAAATTTCCTATGGATGTATTAGAGATTATGACTGCAAAGCCTAATATTTGTCACTACCTTGATATCCCTGTGCAACATATTAGTGATAAAATGCTAAAAATGATGAAGAGAGGGAATACAAAAAATGAAACCTATGATTTAATTGATAACCTAAGAGCTAAAATTCCGGATATTGTCTTAAGGACGACTATTCTTGTTGGCCACCCAGGTGAAACTGATGAAGATTTTAGGGAACTTCTTGATTTTGTTAAATATGCAAAGTTCGATAGATTAGGAGTTTTTACTTATTCTGAGGAAGAAAATACCTTTTCCGCTAATAATTATAAAGATGATGTTCCGTTTTCAGTAAAGCAATCACGCATGGATGAAATAATGGAAGTTCAAAGGCAAATATCAAATGAATTGAATTATCAAAAAATAGGTAACATATATAATGCTATTATTGATAGAAAGGAGGGTGATTATTACATTGGACGAACAGAGTATGATTCACCAGAAGTCGATAATGAAGTGCTAATACAATCAGATGCTAAATTGAAGATAGGTCAATTTTATAATGTCAGGATAATAAAAGCTGATGATTTTGACTTATTTGCAAGAATTGAAAAATAGGTACTGTATTGAAAAATAAAAACCGAGAATTCTCTCGGTTTTATTATTTAAATACATTGTTTAGCAATTTTGAGTGCAGAGTTATAATCTGGTTCTGTTCCAATTTCAGGAACATACTCAACATGTTTAACGATATCATTTTTATCAATTACGACAACACCTCGGGCTAACAATCTTAATTCCTCGATTAAAAAACCATATTTTAATGCAAAATCCAAATCTTTATGGTCTGATAATGTGGTAAGATTGTTAATTCCTTCGGCTCCACAAAATCGGTTAAGGGCAAAAGGAAGGTCGTTCGAAATGGCTAATATCACGATATCTTTTTCTAATTTACCAGCTTCCTGGTTAAATGTATGGTTTTGTTTTGAGCAAACACCTGTATCTATTGATGGAAAAATCGAAAGTATTTTAACTTTCCCTTTATAATCAGAAAGCTTAACCTGACCCAAACTATTATTTAATACTGCAAAATCAGGTGCTTTGTCATTCAATTTTATTTCTTTTCCAACAAGAGTAACTGGGTTATTCTTAAAGGTAACTTTGTTTTTATTTCTATCCATAATAATTCATTTTAAATTAATTGAAAAAGCCTTATATTAAACATTAATATAAGGCTTTGGTTCATTTAAACTTTTTCCTTTTTACTTTTTTTTGTTGGTTTTACTATAATTTCATCTTTGTCTTTATCATATTCAACCATTAAAACATCCCCCTGCTTTAACGATGATTTAATTATAGCTTCTGCCATAGGATCTTCGAGATATTTTTGAATTGCACGTTTTAAAGGTCTAGCTCCAAAATCAGCGTCATAACCTTTTTCTGTTACATAATCCTTAGCTTCTTTTGTAATTTCAATGCTATAACCTAATGCTTTAACTCTTTCAAATAGGCCTTTAAGTTCAATATCAATAATTTCGTAAATATGTTCTTTATTAAGGGAATTAAAAATAACAACATCATCCAAACGATTTAAAAATTCAGGAGCAAAAGATCTTTTTAGTGCACTTTGAATAACGCTTTTTGCATGCTGGCTTGTTGAATCTTGTTTTGCCTGAGTAGAAAAACCTACACCTTGCCCAAAATCTTTCAATTGACGGCTTCCAATATTAGAAGTCATTATTATTATGGTATTTCTAAAATCAATTCTTCTTCCTAAACTATCTGTAAGTTGACCTTCATCAAGTACTTGTAGTAATAAATGGAAAATGTCTGGATGAGCTTTTTCTATTTCATCAAGCAATACAACCGAATAGGGTTTACGCCTTACTTTTTCAGTTAGCTGACCGCCTTCTTCATATCCTATATATCCTGGAGGAGCTCCAACCAATCTTGATACAGAGAATTTCTCCATATATTCACTCATATCCATACGGATAAGATTATCAACACTATCGAATAAATATAGTGCTAAAACTTTCGCTAATTGGGTTTTACCTACGCCGGTAGGTCCAAGAAAAATAAATGTACCAATAGGTTTGTTTGGATCTTTAAGTCCTGCACGATTACGTTGAATAGATTTAACGATCTTTTCAATCGCTTCTGCCTGTCCAATTACGCTTTTCTTTAGTTCTTCAGCCATTCCCATTAAACGTAATCCTTCAGCTTGAGCAATCCTTTTAACTGGAACACCAGTCATCATTGCTACAACCTCTGCAACCTGCTCTTCGCCAACAGTTTCGCGGTTTTTAACAAGCTCCTTTTCCCACTCTTCCTTCTCTCTATCGAGTGCATCGATTAATTTCTTTTCGTTATCTCTAAAATTAGCAGCAGATTCAAAGTTTTGATTTTTTACTGCATTAACTTTTTCATTACGAACAATTTCAATTTGTTTTTCAAGTTCAATAATACGTTTTGGAACTACAATGTTTGTAATATGCACTCTTGATCCTGATTCATCCAAAGCATCAATAGCTTTATCTGGTAAATGACGGTCGCTAATATACCGCATGGTTAGCTTAACACATGCATCTAAAGCCTCTTCAGTATAATTCACATTATGATGTTCTTCATACCTTGATTTAATGTTATGTAAAATCTCTATGGTTTCTTCAGGAGAGGTAGGATCAACCATAATTTTTTGAAATCTTCGCTCAAGAGCCCCATCTTTTTCAATATGCTGTCGATATTCATCAAGTGTTGTGGCTCCGATACATTGAATTTCACCTCTTGCTAATGCTGGTTTAAGCATATTTGCTGCATCAAGAGATCCCGTAGCGCCACCTGCTCCAACTATAGTATGAATTTCATCAATAAATAAAATTACATTTGTTGATTTAGAAAGCTCATTTAAAATTGCTTTCATCCTTTCTTCAAATTGTCCACGATACTTTGTTCCAGCAACGATAGAGGCAAGATCTAGTGTAATTACTCTTTTATCGAATAATACTCTTGAAACCTTTCGTTGTACAATTCTAAGGGCTAAACCCTCCACAATTGCAGATTTTCCAACACCAGGCTCACCAATAAGAACAGGATTGTTCTTTTTTCTACGGCTAAGTATTTGGGCTAGTCGTTCAATTTCTTTTTCTCGTCCAACAATAGGATCAAGGGCATTTTCTTCGGCTGCCTTTGTTAAATCTATTCCAAAATTATCAAGAACCGGAGTATCAGATTTTGGTTTCTGACCTTGGGCACTTGGATTTTTACTTCCTCCTCCAAATGGAATATCATTTTCTTCATCTTCATAATCAGCCTTAGCTTCTGGTTTATGTATTTCCATTTCAGCACGTATAGTGTGATAATCAATATGTTGCTCTTCTAAAAACTGAGTAACTAAACTATTTTCATCTTTTAAAATAGCTAATAAAAGATGACCTGTATTAATTGTTAAGCTGTTAAAAGATTTTGCTTCGAGATAAACCAACTTTAAAGCTCTTTCTGCCGTTTTAAACAAGGGTATATTTTCTGTATCAGTAAGTTTGAAATTTTCTTCTGATCGGATTCTGTGTTCAATTGCTTTTTTAAGGTCTATTAGATTAATATTTAAACCCTCAAGTATATTAATAGCTAAACCTTCACCTTCGCGCAGTATCCCAAGAAAGAGATGTTCAGTACCTATATAAGCATTTCCAAGTCGAACAGCCTCTTCCTTACTATAGGATAAAACATCTTTTATTCGTTGTGAAAATTTTGCATCCATAAATTCTAAATAATATTTGTTATGCTTATTTTATCTAATAAAACAGAGTATAAAAGTATAAAAATAATTTCAACAAAAGTCGGTTTTATTCAATACAAGTTAACTTAATTTTTTCACAACTTAAAACAAATTAAAAAGCAATTGGTTCAGAGTTGTTAATAACGTACTGTACCTATAATAAAATTAATACTTTGATTATAAACAAAAAGTTGTTGATAATTCATTATTCTTGTTATGGTTTTATTCGTTTTTGTTGCCCTATTTTATTAATTTTGTAGGGCTTTTTAAAATACTTGAAATTTTTTAATTCGAAAAATATGATTGAAGGAGAAAAAATAATTAAAATTAATATTGAAGAGGAAATGAAAACAGCCTACATTGATTATTCAATGTCGGTTATTGTTTCAAGAGCCTTACCTGATGTTAGAGATGGATTAAAACCAGTTCATCGAAGAGTACTTTTTGGTATGTCGGAACTAGGTGTATTATCAAACAGGCCATATAAAAAATCAGCAAGAATTGTAGGGGAGGTGCTTGGTAAATTTCACCCACATGGCGATTCATCTGTATATGATGCTATGGTTCGTATGGCTCAGCCATGGTCATTGCGTTATCCCTTAGTTGATGGACAAGGTAACTTTGGGTCAGTTGATGGTGATAGCCCTGCAGCTATGAGGTATACCGAGGCCCGGTTTCAAAAAATAACTGAAGAAACCCTACGTGATATAGAAAAAAACACAGTCGATTTTCAGTTAAATTTTGACGATACCCTTGAAGAACCAACAGTTTTACCAACCCGAATACCTATTTTATTAATTAATGGGACTTCTGGAATCGCAGTTGGTATGGCAACCAATATGGCACCTCATAATTTAACCGATGTAATTAATGCGATTATTGCATTCATAGACGATAATAATATTGATATACAGGAACTTATAAATATTGTAAAAGCTCCTGATTTTCCAACAGGTGGAATTATTTATGGGATGCAAGGTTTTAAAGAAGCATATGAAACTGGCCGTGGGAAAGTTGTTATTCGTTCAAAAACTGAAATTGAAACTGAAGCAAATGGACGTGAACGAATTATTGTAACCGAGATTCCATATATGGTTAATAAGGCTGAATTAATTCGAAAAACAGCCGAATTAGTTAATGATAAAAAGATTGACGGAATTACTAATATTAACGATGAATCTGATAGAACTGGAATGCGTATTGTTTATGATATACGCAGAGATACTCTTGCAAGTGTAGTTCTAAATAAGTTGTTTAAATACACACAATTACAGACAAGTTTTAATATAAACAGCATTGCTTTAGTGAAGGGGCGACCAAAAACATTAAACTTAAAACAGCTTATTGAATATTTTGTAAGTCACAGACATGATGTTGTTATAAGGAGGACTCGTTTTGAATTAGACCAGGCTCAGAAAAAAGCTCACATACTCGAAGGATTATTAATTGCATTGGATCATTTAGATGAAGTGATAAGCCTTATTAGAGCATCAAAAACACCCGAAGAAGCAAAAGATGGTCTTATGCTAAAATTTATTCTTTCCGAAATTCAAGCAAAGGCTATTCTTGATATGCGTTTACAAAAATTAACTGGACTTGAGCGTGATAAAATAAAAGAGGAGTATGCAGAAATTCAAAAACTAATTGAATACTTGAATAGTTTACTCGAAAGCGAAGTGCTTAGAATGCAGGTAATTAAAGATGAATTAATTGAAATAAGAGATAATTTTGGTGATAAAAGAAGGACAGAGGTAGTACCTGATGAAGGCGAGTTTAATCCTGAAGATTTTTATGTTGATGAAGATATGGTAGTTACTATATCACATTTAGGTTATATAAAAAGAACACCAGTCACTGAATTTAGGACACAAAATCGTGGAGGAGTTGGAGCTAAAGGAAGCACAACACGTGACGAAGACTTTCTCGAGCATATGTTTATTGCATCAATGCATAATACAATGTTGTTTTTTACAGAAAATGGGAAGTGCTTCTGGCTCAAGGTATATGAAATTCCAGAGGGAAATAGGAATTCAAAAGGCAGAGCTATTCAAAATGTTATAAATATTGCTCCTGATGATAAGGTAAAAGCATATATAAATGTCCAAAATTTAACTGATGAGGAGTATATCAAAGATAAATACATATTAATGTGTACTAAGAAAGGTATTGTTAAAAAGACAAAACTTGTTGAATATTCAAGACCACGACAGAATGGAGTAAACGCTATTACCATTAAAGAAGGCGATCAGCTATTACAAGCAAAGTTAACAGATGGAAAAAGCGATATTATATTAGCCACACGCGAAGGAAAAGCAGTACGATTTAACGAAATCAAAGTTCGTTCGATTGGAAGGACAGGAGCTGGAGTTAGAGGAATAACCTTAAGCAAAAAAGATGATGAAGTGGTTGGGATGGTTTGGGTTGAGACTATTGATAATGAAATTCTTGTAGTTTCTGAAAATGGTTATGGAAAAAGATCTAAAATTGAAGATTACCGTATTACTAATCGTGGTGGAAAAGGGGTAAAAACAATTAATATTACTGAAAAAACAGGTAAGTTGATTGCCATTAAAGGCGTTGATGACTCTGTGGACTTAATGATAATAAATAAATCAGGATTAACGATAAGATTGGCAATAGGTGATCTAAGAGTAACAGGAAGAGCAACTCAGGGAGTTAGGCTAATAAATCTTAGAAATAATGATTCGATTGCAGCGGTTGCACAGGTTGAAAAAGAAGAAGAAGTTCCAATAAATCAAGAGGAAATTATTGGTCCGGATTTTGATAAGATAGATAACGAAGCCTAAAAAAAGAAGTATAAATTTGTCAAAAAGTTTAATTATCTTATTTTTGAAAAAAAATTAATAACAAAAAACGTAATAAAATGAAAAAGCATTATTTTTTATCGATACTAGTTATTTTTGTTGCTATTCTTATTTCGAATAGTTCTTGTGCACAAAAAAAATATGTTAATAAAGCATTTACATGGGCTAAACAGGGTACAAATCTTGATACTGCTCTAAAAGCTTTAGATGTTGCAGCAAATGATCCATCAACAAAGGACTGGGCTAAAACATATTTTACATATGCTTTAGTTTATCAGGCAATTGGAAATTCACAGGTGCCAGAGTTTAAAAGTTTAGTACAATATCCATTTATAAAA
>JAIFLC010000208.1 GCA_020049295.1 Bacteroidota bacterium | reverse complement strand
TTTTTTAAATAACAGATCATCAGATTCGTCCGACTGCATTTTATAAACGGCTGGTCTTAGTTTGTCTATTTCATCAAAAGATAAATCGGATGAGGATAAGCCTGTATATTCATCAAAGATTTTTCGGGAGCTTGAAATGGATGTTTCTGTTAAATCATTAATATGAGCCGGCTGAGTTGTTTCATTTAATAAATTGGTTAAAAACACTCTAAACCAGGTATTTCCTGATTTTGGATAACTGGCCAGCCATACTACATTTTTTTTACTCATTTAGTTTAAATGTATCAATTATGTAATCTGCAAATTCGTTGAGCAATACAGGTGATTGTGGCCTTGAAACAAGATAAACCTTTATGTTGGGTAAGAGGCTGTTTAAAAGCTTAAAATGATCTACTTGTTTTTGTAATCCTTCGATGAACCGAAACCTGTAGGTATTACTATATATTGCATTAAATTTTTGTAATCCGGTTAGTTCTTCAAATTCAAAGCCAGGGGTATTTTTTGTGTTGAGTATAAAAATGTTGTCAATGGGTAAAGGCTCTCGGAAAAATTGGTTATCGGTTGACAGATGATATTTTTTTATTTCTGGTCTTATTCTATTTAATGATTGCTCGTCTATGTCGAGGGTTTTTAGAATGTCTTTCCATAATTTTATATTTGGGAAACTTGGTACAACATTCAGATTGTGATCAATAACACTAATATCATCGGCCAAAAAATAGAATCCTTTTTTTATGAAACTTGCAGCCAATGATGATTTTCCAACACCACTTACTCCGGAAAAAATACAAACAGAGGTTCTAAATTTAATGGCACTTCCATGTACAGGAAGTAATCCGCGCTGAAGAAACAAAGCACCAAAAACAGATCCTAATAAAAATAGCCGAACTTCCTTATCTGCTTTTTCTTTTAAAGGTTCAACGATAATTTCAGAACCTTTGTTAACATAATAGTTTGCCAGATGATCAATTTTAAGTAAGAATTCATCTTGGGTAGCCTGAAAATTAACTCCTTTTTTTGCTTCAGAATTTAACTGCTCTGGAACTTTCCCTGTTTTTATATGCACAACAGGAATGCCTTCAGCCTTTAAAAACTCAGGAATAACAAAAGTGGATTGAATAATTAAGCCAAATGCTTTATATGTGAAAAATTTATTCATCAAGGATTTTAATTATACAAATTTAACGAAATAACTTAAACCCACTTCTTTTTACGTTGATTGTGCTTAGTATAATCTTAATCAATTAATTATCTTTGTTAATATTAGAATTCAATTTAGCATTAAAATCAAAATAAGTATAATTATCTGGTTTTCTATTATCAGGGTAATTTGTAACA
Source organism: Bacteroidota bacterium (assembly GCA_020049295.1). Classification (GTDB taxonomy): domain Bacteria; phylum Bacteroidota; class Bacteroidia; order Bacteroidales; family UBA12077; genus UBA12077. The sequence continues at coordinate 7,191 of JAIFLC010000208.1, read as the reverse complement.
TATTTCAATGATTGAATTATCAAATTGTATCGAAAAAAAAATCTCTGAAGAGTTAAAACTCAACATTCTTTTATCACAAGAAGAGTTGAATTTACAAGAATTATCAATAACTACAAAACAGATCGACTGGGATAGTTTTTTAAAACTAGCGGTTAAACACCGATTGATTTCACAAATTCATAAAAACATCAAGTATTTAGAAAAGATTACGCCTCCTGAAATTATCGAAAGATTTAAACAGGTTAAATTAGATCAAACAGCTAAGGCGTTAAATTTTATAACTTTTGTGCTAAAGATTCATCAACTTCTGAAAGAAAAAAATATTCAGCATTGTTTTTTCAAAGGACCTTTATTATCGTATGAGTTGTATCAGGATATTGGTTTCAGGAATTTTGGAGATATCGATATGTTGGTTGAAATTGCCAGAGTGGAAGAAGCAAAAAAGATTATCGAAGATATTGGTTTTAGATGTATTAATCCAAGCACCAGTTATTCTGATAGGCAAAAGAAGATTAATTACACGATCAGTCATCATTATTTTTTTAGAAATGAAATAAATAATGTTAATGTTGAACTGCATTGGAATATTTCAAATCCAAAATCATTTTTTAACATTGAAACCGATGAAATCCTTACTTCTTCAGAAATAATTCAAGTTTCGAATACAGATCTGCCGTATATTTCCAGAACCATTAATCTTGTATATCTTGCAGCGCATGGTTCTGTTCATCAGTGGTTCAGGCTTTTCTGGATAAAGGATTTCTCTGTCTTACTTTCAAAAACAAGTGCAGCGGATTTAAAAAATGCAATTGAATTATCAAAAAAGCTGAGACTTGAAAAAAGTTTTTATCAGGCTTGTCAATTAGCTAATTTGCTGTATAAAAATGATTTCCCCGATTTCATAAAGACAAAAATAACAACAAAGTCATATTCTGGAATTCCTTTAAAATCAATTCGGACGAATGAATTAAAGTTTCGAGGCATAGGTGGTAAAATTCTGTTTGTGTTTTATAAGCTACAGTTAAAAAAGAGCGTTGCATATTATTTCGATTCGGTTTTCAGATTACGGACACATCCTACCGATTGGGAATTGATTAAATTACCCGATAAACTTTTCCCTCTGTATTATTTATTAAGACCTTTTTTATTGATCTACAAGAGTTTTATAAGAAAGTGAAGTAGTGAAAAGATTAGTTTTTTCCTAGTTCAATCGCCTTGAACACAAATTTATTCTCAGAATAATAATCTAATATTTTGGGTAAAACATATTGCAGATTTTTTTGGGCTTTTACTGTATCGTGAAAGACAATAATAGACCCACCCTCGGAGTGATTAATCACATAATCATAACATTTTTGGGGGTTAACCTTATTGTCATAATCTTTTGTAAGAACATCCCACATGATTATATGATAATCATTTTTTAATTCATATGATTGAGCTGGTTTAATTCTTCCATAAGGAGGCCTGAATAAATCTGAATTAATAAACTCAGAAGCTTTTTTGACATCATCGATATAATCTTTGTTGCTTGTAATCCAGCCTTTTAAATGTGAAAATGAATGATTTCCAACTGCATGACCTTCGGCAATCAAACTTTCGTAAATTTTGGAATTATTCATAACATTTTCACCAATACAGAAAAAGGTAGCTTTCGCATTGTAATTTGAAAGCGTTTCTAATACCCATGGAGTAACTTCGGGTGTAGGACCATCATCGAAAGTAAGATAAAGTTCTTTCTCCTGACCGGCAAAATGCCAGATAAAATCTTTAAAAATTTTGGCAGCTAAATGTTCCTTTTTTATCACCTATGATTTGTTCGTATTATACTGAGTCATATAAATCATAAACTTTTCTTCAATTTGTTTCATTAAAACATCTTGTTTATTCATCATGGTTATTCTGTAAATCTCCTGCAATGTGTATAAATTTACCTGTTTTTCATTGGAAATATCACCTGCAATTTTAGGGTTAAGACTAAAATAATAATCTAACTCAAGATACATCTTCTGAGTTAATTCTTCAACCAAGCTATTTGCTTTTTCAATTGCTCCAGCCGAGTAATATGATGAAATTACGGATAACATCGTGTTATTAAAGGGGATGATATTTTCCGGAAAAAGTTCCATGCATCGATCGAGAACGATAAGGGCAGAATCTTTTTTATTTTCTTCGATCAGTTTATCAGCTAAGCGGCCAAAGTTGCTTCGCAGATTTGAGAACATACGGATGTTATTCTCGTCTAAATAAATACCATTCTGGATACCGCCCCACTTGAATTTATTCATCATATTATCGAACATCACATCCGAATCTACTTCGCCTTCGTAAAACCTGTCTTTTTGTGCTTCAACTGGTACAAGCTGATATGTTAAACCATCGAGTTTAAAATACTTTTGCAGATTATAATACTTTGAGTTTGAAACGGTCATTGCCCAATAAATTGGTCGGTTCCAATTATTATTAGCAATCATATCGAGTAACATTAATCCGTCTTTGTATAAATAATTATGACCAATGTTCCATTGCATTTCTGCAACAATTTTCGATTTATCACTTTCAGATATTATTCCTTTTTGGACAATTTCGTCTGCATTAATGCTAAGTTTAAACTGTTTTGCAGGAATATAGTTTGTCAATTCATCGGGCACAAAAGGAGAGTTAACTTTTGCTTTTGGATCATCAATAGCAACAAACGACATAACCTGTTTGACATCTAATGGTTTTCCTAATCTATCTATCATAGGTAAAACATCGCGATTTCCACGCTGAATCTGCTCATGGGTTAATGAAAATGGCAATGGATCAGATTCATATGCCTTGCGACTCATTTGGTCGATGTACCATGAAGCACGAAGGTAACTCATATTGCAAACACGAATATCTGTTCTTATTCCTTCAACCTCCTGGGCATACCATAATGGGAATGTATCGTTATCTCCATTGGTAAATAAAATAGCATTTTCTTTACAGGAGTTAAGGTAATTATAGGCAAGATCGCGAGCTGTATATCTGCCAGAACGATCATGATCATCCCAGTTTTCTTTTGCCATTATTCCTGGCACAAAAATAAGAGTAACTAATACTACGATTGTGGAAACAGCCAAAGAAGGCATTTTTTTGCTTAGCAATTCGTATAACCAGGCAACACCTAATCCAATCCAGATAGTAAAAGCATAAAATGAGCCTGCATATGCATAATCTCTTTCTCGAGGTTGGATGGGATACTGATTTAGATAAACTACAATTGCTATTCCGGTTAAAACAAACAACATCATAACAACAGAAAAATCCTGTTTTGATTTTTTATAATGAAAGATTAATCCTGCTAATCCGAGAAACAATGGCAGCATATAATATTTATTTCGAGCAGGATTGTTTTTTAAATGCTCCGGCACTAAATCCTGATTTCCCAGCCTTGCATTATCGATAAAAGAAATACCACTTATCCAGTTTCCTTTTAAGTTATTTCCATGACCTTGTATATCGTTTTGGCGGCCCGAGAAATTCCACATAAAATATCGGAAATACATATGTGAAATTTGGTACTTAAAGAAAAATGTCAGATTATCTCCAAATGTTGTTGTGGTTTTTTTCTCGTTTTTCCCATTATAATTTACCGAAATCTCTCTGCCTTTGATATTTACCCATTTTTTATACTCTCGTACATGGCTTGGATCGGGACTATACATCCTAGGGAAAAGACCAGTAAAACGAGGATCAAACTTAACATCAATCTTGTGTTCAGCAATTACATATTTACCATCTTTTTTAATATATACAGGTCCTTTCAGCACGTTTTCAGTCATAGGAGCATCAAAGCTTTGGCCGTAAAGTAATGGTCTGTCGCCATATTGCTCGCGGTTTAAGTAATATAATAAATCAAAAGCATTATCAGGACTATTTTGATCCATAGGAGTTTTAGCTGCAGAGCGGATTACAATCATGGCATAAGAAGAGTACCCAATCATAATTACTGTAAATCCAAGTAAAATTGTATTCAGAACTACTTTGCCTTTACGCTGGGTATACCTAATTCCCCAGACAATAAGAGCAATCAATATGAGTACAAAAAACATTACTCCTGAGTTATAAGGCAATTTAAATCCATTAACAAATAGCAAATCAAACCATGATGCTATTGTAACTACTCCGGGAATTATTACATACATTATAGAACCAAGTAATATGCCTGAAATGATAAGAGCTGCGAAAATACCTTTTTTAGTAACCTCATATTTTTTAAAATAGTATACAAATACAATAGCAGGAATAGCCAATAAGTTAAGTAAGTGAACGCCAATAGACAACCCCATAAGATAGGCTATTAATATCAACCAGCGATTTGAATACTTTTGATCGGCTTCATTTTCCCATTTTAAAATAGCCCAAAAAACTACTGCTGTAAAAAGCGACGAAGTAGCATATACCTCGGCCTCAACTGCTGAAAACCAAAAGGTGTCGGAAAAAGCATAAGAAAGAGCTCCAATAAGTCCAGAGCCTAGAATAGCAATCAATTTACCAGTACTAAGTTCTTGATTATCTTTATTTATGATTTTTTTTGCTAAATGTGTAATTGTCCAAAACAAGAAAAGAATGGTAAATGCACTTGCAAGAGCTGATAAAACATTCATCATTTTTGCAGCATTTGCAGCATTTCCTGCAAACAAGGTAAAAAAACGACCCAAAATCATGAAGAAAGGTGCTCCTGGAGGATGACCCACTTCTAGCTTAAATGCCGAAGCAATAAATTCGCCGCAATCCCAGAAACTTGCTGTAGGTTCAATGGTAAGTATATAAGTTATTGCAGCAATAAGAAAGGTAATCCAGCCAAGGAATACATTGTAAAATCGAAAGGTCTTCATCTGAAATAAAAATAAATTAGTAATGGTTTTATCTGCTTAAACAAATAACGCGATTTTTTTACCAATATTAAAACATTGCACTAAAATTAAGACTTTTTAACATATTTTTTCTTATTTTCGAAGTCACAAAAAATGAATGACAAAAAAGAACTACATAGTAATTATTTTCCTTTTATTCGGATTTATCAAATCTTATTCACAAACCGATATTTCTTTTTTTAATCAGTCTTATCAAATTCAATCCGAAGATTCGGGGAAAATTTTCCTGAAAATTGACAACACCAATTTTTTTAAAAACAATGAATATTTTGGTCAGGTAACCGATGGATATACGGCTATTGGATTTCATATAACACCACAAATTGAATATGTGTTAAATCCCAAACTTAAGATTTCCGGAGGATTGCATTTATTAAAATACTCTGGCAAGGATGACTTTACGAAATCAATACCAATCCTTAGTATACAATATAAACCGATAAAAAACCTGAATCTTATTCTGGGCAACATTTATGGTTCCACAAATCATAATGTAATTGAACCGATATTTGAGTTTGAACGATATTTAAATAATTATATTGAAAATGGGATTCAGTTTTTATGGGATAGCAAAAATATACATGCTGATTTATGGCTCGATTGGGAACAATATATTCTTCAGGGCGATCCATTTCAGGAAAAATTTAATGTAGGGTTATCATCTCAAATTAACCTTTTCAAACTATCCGATAAGATTGATTTAATTTTTGATTTTCAAAATATTGTACGACATGAAGGGGGACAACTAAATTCTAACTCATCATTTATTTCTACTTTATTTAATAATGCAACTGGTTTGAGTTTGAATTATTACCTAAAAAATAGCTACATCAGTTCCATAAAACTAACACCTTATTATGTAAGTTATCAGGATTTATCTCCAACGAAGAGACAGATGTATATCGACGGGAATGCGGTTTATACAACACTTGAGTTTTTATCATCAAACTATAGTTTATTTCTGGGATACTGGTATTCAGAGCAATATATAACTCCACTCGGCAATCCTTTGTTTGAGTCAATTTCGAGAACCAGATGGTGGGTCGATAATCCAGTTCGTGAGATGCTGATGGCTAAAATATCCTATCAGAAAAACATCTTCAATGGTGTAAACCTGGCATTCCGTGTCGAAACATATTCTAACTTACTAAGTGGTAATATGGATTATAGCTATGGATTAATACTTACGTTTAACGACCGGTTTTTATTAAGATAATTTCTTAGTTGTATTGATTCAATTCTGTTATAAAGATTTTGCACTTAATTTTATTTGTATTTTTGATTGTATATGGAAGCAGCATTTTACATTAGTGCATTTTTAATTGTGTTGTACGGAATAACTATCTTTTCTTTTGCAATAGGGTGGGGAAAATTAAAAAAATTCAAATTAAAAATAAGCTTAGATCAACCTAATGTAACGATTGTTGTTGCTTGTCGCAATGAGGAAAATGAAATATCGGGGTTACTCAATTCACTCGCTAGACAAAGCTATCCGAAAGAAAAAACAGAAATTATTATCGTAAATGATCACTCAACTGATAATACTGAAAATAGTGTACGTTATTATTCAGATGATAGTATTCAGCTATTAAATCTCCCCGACAACATTACTGGCAAAAAAAAAGCCTTACAATATGGAATAAGCCTTGCAAAATCAGAAATTATAATTACTACTGATGCCGATTGCACCATGAATGAAAAATGGATTGTAAGTATGGTAAATTATTACCTTAAGCACAAACCAAAATTATTAGTTGGTCCAGTTATATTGCACCCGCAGGATAACCCCTTTCAAAAATTACAGTCGCTCGAGTTTTTAAGTTTAATAGGTTCAGGTGCTGGAGCTATTGGTATTGGTAAACCAATTATGTGTAATGGAGCAAACCTGCTTTTTGAAAAATCGGTTTATGAAAATGCAGTCCACAATAATAAATATGCTTCGGGTGACGATATTTTCCTTCTCCTTTCTGCAAAGAAAAAGCATCATAAAGAAATTCATTTTATAAAATCAACTGATCCTATTGTTTATACTAAACCCACACAAACGGTACATGATTTTTTTAAACAGCGCATTCGTTGGACATCAAAAAGTAAGGCTTATCGCGATATTGATATGATTTTTACGGCATTAATTGTCGCAATTACAAACTCTTTATTAGTTTTTTTATTAGTTGCATCTGTTTTTAATAAAGTTTTATTGTTTTATTATCTCCTTTTTTTCTGTATAAAATCCATAGTCGACTTTACTTTACTGAATTCAGTTACAAGATTTTTTAAGCAGCAAAAA
>JAIFLC010000181.1 GCA_020049295.1 Bacteroidota bacterium | reverse complement strand
ATGAGGTTATATCAGAGCTAATAATAAAAGCGAAGCCAGATAAATGCTTCGCTTTTTTAAATTGGAATAATCACTTTTATGCAACTTAACTTTAAATGTTTATTATCAAATTATTGATTTTCATCTATTTTCTGCCTAATTTGCATATTAACCCTTAAAAACTAGTGGGTTATGAAAAATATTACAGCGATTACAATTTTCTTGTGCTGTTTTTCTTCATTATTTGCACAAAAAAATACAACTGAAGATAGTTTAATTACTAATCATCTTGAAAAAAAAATTATTCTTTATAAAACCTGGATTGTTTTTGATTGGCCAAATGGAGTAAATGGGGTTCTGTATGATATTAATGATTCATCAATAATAATTTCTAATTCCTATAATAAGCTGGATTATGTTACAGGTAACTTAAATTTATCTGAAATAAATTACAAAAATATTGATCTGTTAAAAATACAAAGGGAACATAGTGTTAGAAGGGCAATCTTTCTTGGGACCTTGTCAGGATTTATTGTGGGTGCTATAATTGGAAGTGGTATAGAAGATAATATAGAAGATGATAATGATTTTAAGATAATTAATACTTCAAAAGGTCAAAATACAATTATCACTGGAATATTATGTGGATTTGCAGGAGCGGGATTAGGATCAGTTTTTGGAAATATTAAAATTAAAATCCCAATAAAGGGAAGTGAGGAAAATTTCAGAAATAATAAAACCAGATTGAAAAAATATACCATCCGAAAATAAAATTCAATCAACGAATTATTTAAAAATCAACTTACTCAGGTATTATAATATGATTAGGTGAAGTCAAATAAAGGCTTCGCTTTTTTGTTTAAGTTTTGTACTTTTAGGATATAAAAAATCAATATGAAAACAATAAAAATCTTCCAGGTCGATGCCTTTACGGACAGATTATTTTCAGGAAACCCCGCTGCAGTTTGTATTCTGGAAAGTTGGATTTCAGATGAATTGATGCAAAATATTGCAGCTGAAAATAACCTTGCCGAAACAGCCTTTGTGGTTCCAATTAATAAACAATTTGAGATTCGTTGGTTTACGCCTGCAGTCGAAGTTGATTTATGTGGTCATGCAACATTGGCATCAGCATTTGTTTTATATAATTGCTTGGGATATAAGGATAAAGAAATTGTGTTTTATTCGTTACGAAGTGGAGAACTAAGAGTATCAAAGCAAAAGGACTATCTTTTTTTAGATTTTCCTACAGATACAATTGAAACAAGTAATAATATTGAGCAAATACAGAAGTGTATTGGTATTAAACCAAACGAAGTTTACAAAGGCAAAACCGATTATATTGCAATTATCAATAATGAAAGGGAAGTAAAAAATCTAAAACCTAATCTAATCGAAACAAATAAGCTGCCAGCAAGAGGACTAATTGTAACTGCCAAGGGCGATTCAGCAGATTTTGTTTCAAGATTTTTTGCTCCACAGGTAGGAATTGATGAAGATCCGGTTACAGGTTCGGCACATACATCGTTAATTCCCATATGGTCCAAAAAGTTGGGAAAAACCGAAATGCATGCACTTCAGTTATCAAAAAGAGGAGGAAAATTAATCTGCATAAATAAAGGAGAAAGATGTCTTATTGGAGGACAAGCCAGATTATATATGACAGGTGAAATAAAAATTGATTAAAATGAAAAAAATCAGACAAGACCACGAAATCCCTGAATGTATAAAAGAATGGGGTTGGAAATACCATCATCTAGGTATTCCGACTACTAAAAAAATGACTAATGAGAAATATTTGCCTCAATTTAAATTCTACATATCCGGATTTGATACAAGCCCCTATGGTATTGAATGGATGCGCTTTGAACCTGATAGTCCTATTCACAAATTAATTCAGACGATTCCGCATATTGCTTTCGAGGTTGATGATCTGGATTATGAATTGGCAAATCGCAATTTCAATATACTTACAGAACCCAATCCACCATCCGAGGGTGTTCGAGTTGCCATGATTGAGCATAATGGCGCTCCAATTGAACTAATAGAGTTTAAAAAATATTGATAATAGGATACCTTAATTTGATTTTTTAAAAGATTAGTATTTAAATAACTTGATAAATCAATAAAATATACTAATTTGGTTCATTCACTTCAAAATTAAAAACTATGCTATTAAGTATTTCAGAATCATGGCAATCGATGTTACTAATTGAAAAAATATATTGGTGTATTGCGATACCATTTTCAATTATTTTTATTATTCAGATTTTTCTTACCTTTTTTGTAGGAGTCGATAGTATGGAAGCAGATGGAGATTCAGATGTTTCTGTTGATGGTGATAGCGGTATTGATTTTCAGTTTATTACGCTAAAAAATCTGGTAGCCTTTTTTACCATTTTTGGATGGACAGGTATTGCTTGTATTGGTGGTGGTTTAGAGGCTGGAATAGCTGTAGTTATTTCTACTATTGCTGGGTTATTCATGATGGCTCTTATGGCATCGATAGTTTATTTTATGGGTAAACTCACTGATAGTGGTACACTGAATTTAAAAAATGCAATTGGTAAAGGAGGGACAGTATATCTAACAATACCTGCAAATAGATCAGGGTTGGGAAAAGTTCAGATAAAAGTTCAGGGTTTACAGACTTTAGATGCGATGACCGATAATGAAGCAGAAATTAAAACTGGTTCGATTATTCAGGTTAGCGAGATTTTAAATAATGAGATTTTAATCGTAAAACTTACAAAGTAATAATTATTAACTAAAAATATAATATAAGATTATGGGACAATACATTGTTTTTATTGTTATTGTGGCGATTGTTTTTATATTCATTCTAATCGTTTCTTTCTTTAGAAGGTATAAAAGATGTCCATCCGATAGAATTTTGGTAATATATGGTAAAGTAGGAAAAGGGGCCGAAGCCGAATCACGCTCCGCAAAGTGTATTCATGGTGGTGCAGCTTTTATTTGGCCTGTTATTCAGGATTATTCTTTCCTTGATCTTACGCCTTTTTCCATCGAAATCAATTTAACAAGTGCATTAAGTAAACAGAATATCCGTGTTGATGTTCCTTCACGATTTACGGTAGGAGTTTCGACTGAGCCAGGAATAATGATTAATGCTGCTGAGCGACTATTGGGATTAACACAAGGAGATATAAGTAATTTAGCAAAGGATATTATCTTCGGTCAATTACGTTTAGTGGTTGCAACAATGGATATCGAAGAAATCAACAGCAACCGTGATAAATTCCTTGCTGCTGTTTCATCAAACGTAGAAGCTGAACTTAAAAAAATTGGTTTAAAACTAATTAACGTAAACGTAACAGATATTAATGATGAATCTGGATATATTGAAGCATTAGGAAAAGAAGCTGCAGCCAAAGCAATAAATGATGCTAAAAAAACGGTTGCTGAAAAGAACCGTGATGGTTCGATTGGTGAGGCAAACGCATTACAAGATCAGCGTGTTCAGGTTGCTGCAGCTGATGCTACAGCTGTTGAAGGTGAAAATACTGCACGAATTACAATTGCTAATTCTGATGCCAGCCGTCGTGAAAAAGAATCAGAAGCAGAAAGAAGAGCTATTGCTGCAGAAAAAGTTAATCAGGCTAAAGCACTAGAAGAAGCATACGCAGCAGAGAAAAAAGCAGAAGAAATTAGAGCGCAAAGAGATAAGGCAACTCAAACAGCTAATATTGTTGTTCCTGCCCAGATTGATAAAGAAAAGGTTGAAATTGATGCCGAAGCAATTGCAGAACAAACACGTCGTCATGCCAAAGGTGATGCAGACGCTATATTCATGAAAATGCAGGCTGAAGGAAAAGGTATATATGAGATATTAAGCAAGCAAGCCGAAGGCTTTGAAAAATTAGTAAATGCTGCTGGAAATAATCCAAATAGTGCAGTTATGTTAATGATTGCTGATAAACTTCCCGAATTAGTTAAAACTCAGGTAGAAGCAATTAAAAATCTTAAAATCGATAAAATCACTGTTTGGGATACGATGGGAAGTGGTAAGGATGGCAAATCACCAACAACTGCAAATTTCCTTTCCGGTATGCTCGGGTCTATTCCTCCTTTCGAAGAATTATTTAAAATGGCCGGAATGGAACTTCCAGACTATTTAAAAGGTACCCAGAAGAAAGACGAAAAGATTTCAGATATAGAAATCATTAAAGAAGAGAAGAAGCCTAAAGAAAAACCAGAAAAATAGACTCTTTTAATTCATCAAAAAAGCCATTATAATGCAATTATAATGGCTTTTTTGATGTAGTAATAACCTTATTTTAGTAGAATTTTTTTGTTAATTTTTTCTTCACCAAGCCATACGGGCTGCTGTGTTTCGGAATTAATTAACTTAAGCTTTGCCCTATATATTATAATTTTTTCCCTTCTTTTTAATTCTTCTGATGAACTTATTAATCCATTTACCACAAAATTTGCTCCCATACGTTGAGCCCAATTAGAGATTGTATTTATTGTATCAGAATTGGCAAGCTCTGTCATCAGGATCGATTTCTTATTGCCAGATTGGATAAATCTCACAAGATCACCTTTGATAATCGATTTTTCGATATCTTTTAAAAACAGATTGGTGTCAATCTTTTCGGTGCTTAGGTTCTGAACAATACCGACAATTAGAATCGGACGGGCATTTTTGTGAACAATCATATATTCAGTTCGCCAACGGTCTGCAAGCATCTTTTTTACAAGCTTCTCGGCAACAAGCCTCGAGTCTTCAGCATTCCAGTATCCTTCTGTAAGTATCTGAGTTTGTTTCTCTGATACTTTTTGAATACTTTCCTTTGATTTGCAAGCAACAAGGAAAATAAGAATACCAAATCCAACAACTAATAAAGATCTTTTCATTAGTCTTAAAGGGAATTAAAATAATGGTTTGGGATAATTCAATTAAGCATTTATGACTTGATTTTCTGAATCAGGCTGATGATTTTCTTATATGTATTATCGCTTACCGGAACTAAAGGTAATCGCAGATTGTTTTCCATAATACCCAAAATTTCAAGTGCTGCTTTTACCCCTGAAGGATTTCCTTCAACAAACATCTGATCAGTAAATTCGAGTAATTTATAGTGTATCTTTTTTGCTTCTGTATAATTATTATCCAAACCCAGTTTTACCATTTCTGAAAACTCCTTAGGCATCGCGTTAGCAACTACAGAAATAACGCCTGCAAATCCTAACATTATTAATGGCAACGATAATGCATCTTCGCCAGAAATTATTTGAAAATCAGCAGGTTTATCTTTAACCAGATACATTGCCTGCGACATATCTCCGGCAGCTTCTTTAACTGCTACTACATTTTTAAAATCATTTGCAAGTCGGAGTGTTGTATCCGCTTTAATATTAACGCCTGTTCTGCCAGGTACATTATATAATATTATCGGTTTTGGGCTAACTTGTGCGATTGCCTTAAAATGTTCGTATAATCCTTGCTGACTTGGTTTATTGTAATAAGGAGCAACCGATAAAACGGCATCAATTTTACTTAAATCAGTTTTTTGTATCTTGCTAATAACTGCTGAAGTATTATTTCCACCAATACCCAAAACAAGCGGTAATCGCTTATTTACTTTCTGAATTACAAAGGGTATTAATTGATCTTTTTCCTCATCAGATAAGGTAACAGACTCACCAGTTGTTCCGAGAACTACAAGGTAGTTAATTCCGTTATTTATAAGAAATTCAATATGCTTTTCGAGTGTCGGATAGTCTATACTTTTATCTTTTTTAAATGGTGTTACAATTGCCACACCTGTTCCTGAAAAATTTGCAGGGTTCATATCGGTTTATTTTTTATGATTTGTTTATTAGTGCCAGATAATGCTTTATTTGCTCAATTAAATAGTTAACTGTTTTATTCTTATCTATATTGATCATTAAATCCATATCGGTGCTCTCTTTCTTTTCCATACCCACCTTAAAACTTCCATTCGATAGGGAACTAATGAATCGGGCAGGGAAATACTCATTTATATTTAAGTCGAAAAAAAGATCAAACCTTTTATCTATAAATTGATTAATTGATGAATTTTTTGGTTTGTAATACCAATTTAAATCTTCGTTTGAAAAGAAATCTATGTGATTATGAAATAGGAATTTATCGGGAATTTTTTTACCAGGATAATAACACAATGCGTTTACTTCAATGTTTTTTAATTTAAGGAATGATGTAAATTCTTTTATTGCCTCAAATGATTTTTCATCGGGGCAACAAAAAAGGATTCCTGCCGTTTTTGCGTTTTCGAAATTAAAAAATTGCGATTTTCTTTTAAACGTTTTAAGCCTTGATTTTAAATGATTTTTTCCAAGGGTAATTTTAATTTTTTCAATTTTGTTCACAATAAAGGGTATTAGGTAAAATTTCGTTAAAGTTAAAAATTAATCTTTAATCATATTCAAAAAATCCTCTTCAGTTATAACTTGGATATTCAATTCTTTTACTTTTTCAAGTTTTGAAGGTCCAATAGTTCATCACGCGAATGTTTTTCAAATGTACCTGAAATGACAAATGTTTTTCCATCCAGTTTTTTTATAACACTACTTTCTTCTGATTGAGAAATCTGCAATTGAACACCTGCATTTTTTAGTTTTTCAATAATCTGAATATTCTTTTCATCAGAAAAATATTCGATCAAACTTGATGCAATTCGTTCGCCAATCTCATGAACTTGAGTTAGTTGCTCTATACTTGCTTTTTTAAGGTTTTCAATCGATTTAAAATGATTAGCCAGAGTTTTAGCAACGGTTTCGCCTACAAACCTAATTCCTAGTGCAAACATTACACGCTGAAAAGGAATTTTTTTTGATTCTTCAATACTGGCAATTAAGTTAGATGCAGATTTTTCGGCAAAACGATCTAACAAAAGAATTTGTTCTTTGGTTAGATAATATAAATCAGATATATCTTTTATTAATCCTTTGTCAAAAAGAGCTTCAATAGTTGCTTCGGCTCCGCCAATATTCATTGCCTTACGGGCAACAAAATGCTCCATTCGTCCTTTTATTTGAGGAGGACAATTGTTACTATTTGGGCAATAATGTTTAGCTTCTCCATCAACCCGAATTAATTCTGAACCACATTCGGGGCAATGAGTAATAAACTCAATTGGTTTTGTGTTTAACGCTCTTGCATTCTGATCAACACCTACAATCTTTGGAATTATTTCTCCACCTTTTTCAACAAAAACAAAATCATTTTCATGTAGATTGAGTAGTTTAATCTGATCCGAATTATGTAATGATGCTCTCTTAACCGTTGTTCCGGCAAGTAAAACAGGATCAAGATTTGCCACCGGAGTTATTGCCCCTGTTCGTCCAACCTGAAAATCAACACTAAGTAGTTTTGTTCGTGCTTGCTCGGCTTTAAATTTATAAGCAATAGCCCAACGTGGCGTTTTTGCGGTAAAACCAAGTTCTTCTTGTTGTTGATACGAATTAACCTTTATAACAACACCATCAATATCGAATGGCAAATCATATCTTTTTATATCCCATTCATTTATAAAATTAAATATCTCCTCTATATTTCTGCATTTTGCAATATGCTCAGGAATTTTAAATCCCCAAGATTTAGCAGCCATAAGGTTTTCAAAATGCGAATTGTATGGAAGCTTACTACCAAGTACGAAATACAAATAACAATCTAATGGTCGTTTTGCCACAACAGAAGATTTCTGAAGCTTAAGTGTTCCAGCAGCTGCATTTCTAGGATTGGCAAATAATTGCTCACCGGCAGCTTCTTTTTCGTCATTCATCTTTTCGAAACTGCTGTGAGGCAAAAAGATCTCACCCCTGATTTCAAATTCATCAGGGAAATTATTTCCCCGTAATCTTAAAGGTATTGATTTAATTGTTTTTACATTATTCGTAACATCATCACCTTGCGCTCCATCGCCACGTGTAACAGCCTGAACAAGAACTCCATTTTTATAGGTTAAACCAATGGCTACTCCGTCATATTTTAATTCGCATATATATTCAATCGATTCGTCTGGTAATGCTTTTTTTATCCGGTTTTCAAATTCCGTTACTTCTTCAATTGAATAGGTATTTCCAAGCGACAACATTGGATATTTATGGGTGACTTGTTTAAATTCTTTATTAATATCGCTGCCTACACGCTGAGAAGGAGAGTTAGGATCAAAGAATTCAGGATTATTATGTTCAAGATTAAGCAAATCTTGTAATAAAATATCATATTCAAAATCAGTAATTTCAGGCTGTGCAAGAACATAATACATATAATTGTGATGATGAAGCTGTTCGCGCAACTGCTGAATTTTTTCCCTGATTTGCTCTTTATTCATCTTTTCAGAATTTGACTAGTAACAAAAATACAAATGTTATTCGATTAATTTTACAGATGATTAGTTGGAATAAAAATATTTACCAAGATTTATTGTCGATAAAATTAATTTGAAAATTGTAAAAAGCTTATTTTTGTTTAGTTAATCAAAAAATAAAAAAAATCATCATGAAATCAGCTCAAATTCGTTTTCTTTTCCTCTCTTTAATATTAGGGTTATTATCATGTGATGATGAAGATAACTTTGAAACCGATATAGCTGATTTCGAAGATTTTAAGCTAACAAAAAACTATTATTGGAATGGCTCTGATGGATCGGGACAATTTACTTATGGAAATAAAGTTTTTTTTAATACCTACTATTCAGATTGGGGCACATATAGCGGATTTGCCTATTCGAATATAATTAATGATATATTATATTGTGATTCAGCTATATATTCTTCTTATCCAAGTGGTGGTGCAAACGAATCAAAGAATTATGCAGTAGCTCATCAGTTTGAAAGAATAACCATAACCTTTAGTGATACAATAAAAGGAGAGGAGCCGGTTTATGTTATGCTGGCAAATACTACATATACTGCATTAGCAATTAAATATGGCTATGGATATGCTAAGAAATTTGGTGGTTACAGTGGCGATGATCCTGATTGGCTTAAGGTTTCAATTTATGGATACCCAACATGGGGAGGCGTTACTGGCCCGGTTGAATTTTATTTAGCTGATTTCCGAAGTTCGAATAACTCTAACGACTATATAGCAAAAGCATGGAATTATGTTAATTTATCAAGTCTTGGAAATGTTAAAAGGTTAGAATTTCAAATTACCTCATCAGATGTTGGCACTCCCTTGTATTTTTGCCTCGATAACCTAAAAGGACGAATCAAGAAATAACCAACAACCTTTTTATCTTTTTGAAGAAATAATTCCGTTGTCACTTTAGATGATTCTTAACCATCCGTTTAATAAAAATGCAAATCTTTTAATTCATTGATATGGGTAAACTGAAATTATCTCAAACCTCTCGTGATATGAATAACCAGCAAGCTGATCGAATACTTAATTTTACAGGTTCGTTGTTGGAAAAATATTTCAATTGTAGGTAGTATTATAAGAATTAATTTGCTTTCGCATTTTCGAATGTGAATAAAATACACATAATTCTTAATAACTTCTGAAATAAAATTTATTATACAAACTGAAAATGCTATAATTTCATCCTATTAATTGACTGGAAAGGCAAATAGAATAAATACAATATATATTTATTTAAAAAAGGATACATTACAAAGAAAAACATTAGTTTTGCAGCCATAATATTTTGCAGTATATGAAAGAGGAATTTGAAGATATTTTTCAAAACGAAGAATATGATGAGTTGTTGAATCGTTGGGAAGATATGCTCAAAAATAAAAAGAAGTACTTTTTTGACGTTTTTGAGTTCGAAAATATTATTGATTACTATATTGATACTGATAAAGCAAATAATGCACTTAAAGCAATTACGCTGGCATCAGAACAACATCCATCATCGATTATAATTCAACTAAAAAAAGCACAAGTTTTTATAGATAAAGGTCAGGCTTCTCAGGCATTAAAAATTATTGAAAAGCTTGAGCTTATTGAATCATCAAATATTGATGTTTACCTTGTTAAAGGTGCTGCCCTAAATGCTCTGAATAGATATAGTGAGGCTGAAAGAGCATTTGATCTTGCAGTAAGCTTTTCGTTTGAAGAAAAAGTTGATGTTATTCAGACTGTTGCAAATGCTTTTGAGCAGGTTGGTAAATACCAAATTTCACTTAAGTATCTTCTGGAGGCTTATAAGCTTGAACCTACCAATTTATTAATCTTGTTCGATATTGGTTATAGTTATGAAAAATTAGGTCAGATAAAGAAAAGTATTGACTATTATCTTCGATATCTTGATAGAGAGCCTTTTTCAGAAAATGCATGGTATAATCTTGGCATACTATATACTAAAGCAGAAATGTTCGATAAAGCGGTCGAAGCCTATGAATTTGCTCTTGCTATAAATCCTGAATTTTCGTTAGCATATTTTAATCTGGCTAATGCCTACTCAAATAACGAGGATTATTTAAAGGCAATCGAAAACTATAAAGAATACCTTAATTATGATGGCAACAGTGTTGAAGTATTAACATATATGGGTGATTGCTATGAGAGCTTAAAAAATTATGATCAGGCTTATACCTATTACGAAGATGCAATTAAGGAAGATGAGTTCTTTTCGGATGCATATTTTGGAAAAGCAAACATTCGATTTCAGCAAAATAATTACATCGAAGCATTAGAACTTGTTAATAAAGCAATTAAGATTGATGATCTAAATGCCGAATACCATTATTTGTTAGGAAGTGTTTTATCGGAATTAAAAGATGATAAATCAGCCTGTTTGTCTTATAAGAAAGCATTCGAGATCGAACCTTCAGAAATCGATTTTGTGCTTGCATTAAATGAATCATACATAAAAATTCAAAAATATACCGAAGCAAAAGATATTTTGATTGAATTTTTAAAGGAACACAAGAAAAATGCATTAGTATATTTCCGTTTAGCAGGATGTTTTCTTAGATTAGATGATAAAGTACAAGCACTGGATGCATTCGAAAATGGATTAAGAATTGATCCTTCAGATCATTCTGAAATTTTTACAATTTATCCTGATGCATTTGTCCAGAATGAAGAGTTCCCAAAACTTATTGAAAGCTATTTGTTAAAGGATTTAAATTAATATTTCTAAAAATAACTAACAAAACGAAAACTTTTACGGTTTTCGTTTCTTTTTTAAAATTAAATGAAGAAAAAAATTTCAGAAATGATCCTTGTAGTCCTAAAAGGAATAGGGATGGGAGCAGCAAACGTTATACCTGGGGTTTCGGGTGGAACAATTGCATTAATTACCGGGATATTCGAGCGAATAATTAATGCACTAAAATCGATTGATGCATCTGCAATTAAGCTTTTATTTAAATGGAAAATTAAAGAGTTGATTGCACATATCGATTTCTATTTTTTGGTTGCAGTCTTCACTGGAATGTTAATTAGTATCTTTTCACTGGCAAGGTTATTTGAATACTTATTTGCAAATTATCCTATATATATTTGGGCCTACTTCTTTGGACTAATATTGGCATCTGTATATTTTGTTGGAATAACCATCGAAAAATGGAGGTTAAGTGTTATTATAACATTTATTATAGGAACCGCAATTGCAGTAGTACTTTCGTTACTTAATCCTGCTATTGAGGATGACTCATTCTTATACCTTTTAATTTGTGGAGTTGTAGCAATTTGTAGTATGATTCTACCAGGATTATCGGGATCTTTCGTTCTTGTACTAATGGGAAACTATGAATTAATTATGATTCATGCAATTAACGATTTTAATCTTAACGTAATAATCCCTGTTGGTATTGGTGCTGTTGTTGGAATAATAGCTTTTTCCCATTTTTTATCATGGATATTAAAAAAATATAAAGATCAAACAATTGCAATACTAACAGGTTTTATTCTTGGTTCCCTGAGTGTAATTTGGCCATGGAAGAACGCCATTTACAGAACAAATGAAGTTGGTGAATTTATACTGAAAAAGGGAGAGAAAATTGTTCAAGGCTATAAGCTGTGTATTCCTGATAATTTAAACTCCGAAGTTTTAATAGCAGTTCTTTTTATGGTTCTTGGTATTTTTTCTATTATTCTAATTGAAAAACTCGCTAGTAGTAAAAACTAAAACTATTTTTGTGAAAGTTTTTGGGCTCATAGGCAAAAGTTTACAACATTCTTTTTCTCCTGATTATTTTAAGCAGAAATTTATTAGAGAAAATATAGAAGATTCTGTATATGAGCTTTTCCAACTTGATTCAATAAATAACTTTCCTGAGCTTGTTCTAAAAAACAAAGATTTATCCGGAGTAAATGTTACTATTCCTTATAAGCAATCAATAATACCATATTTAAACATGCTTGATAAACATGCCGAAAAAATTGGGGCAGTAAACACAATCAAACTAGTTAAGACAAATAATAATATTGTTTTAATTGGTTATAATACCGATTTTTTGGGATTTACAGATAGCATTAAACCTCTGATCAATAATTTTAATAAAAAGGCATTAATTCTTGGTACTGGAGGAAGTTCTCTTGCTGTTTCATATGCTCTCAATTTAATAGGGATTAAGCACAAATTTGTTTCACGTAATCCAAATATAAAGAATGCAATTTCATATTCAGATTTAACTGAAAAAGTTATTAAATCTCATCATATCATTATTAATACTACTCCTTTGGGTATGTTCCCGGTTATTGGAAGTCAACCTGAAATTCCTTATCATCTCTTAACTTCCAACCATTTGCTTTTCGATTTAATTTATAATCCAGAAGAAACTAATTTCTTAAAACTAGGTAGGAAATCGGGTGCAAAAACAAAAAATGGAATCGAAATGCTTGGTTTTCAGGCCGAATATTCATGGAAAATCTGGAATGATTAATAATTATTCCAAAAATAATCTTAACTTATCCCTTTAATTATTTTTTAAAAACTTGTTGTGTAACACATTTTAAAATGATATAATTCATGTTGAATTCTAAAGCAAAATCTGCAATTTTGCATGAGAAACAAATTATTTTAAAAAATATAACCAAATAACTAACACACAATGAATTTACTTGATCAAATAAAAGAAAAAGCCAAGAAAAACAAGAAACGTATTGTTTTACCTGAAGGCACCTCTGAAAGAACAATTAAAGCTGCTGATATTATTTTAAAGGAAGGAATTGCTGATTTAATCCTTCTAGGTAATTTAAAAGAGATTGCAGAACTGGAAAAAAAGTTCGGTTTAGATCTTTCTAAAGCTGAGAAAATTGATCCTGTAAATTCACCAAAGAAAAAGTTATATATTGAAAAATTGGTTGAACTAAGAAAATCAAAAGGACTAACTCCACAGCAAGCAGAAGATCTCTTAAATCAAGATATTTATTATGGCCCAATGATGATATTTATGGGTGATGCTGATGGAGAAGTTAGTGGAGCTGAACATACAACTGCCGATACCGTTAGACCTGCCTTGCAGATTGTGAAAACAGCTCCTGGTATATCAGTTGTTTCAGGTGCAATGGTACTTGTTACTAAAAAAACTGAGTTAGGACATCAGGGTGTGTTTATTTGCGCCGATGTAGCAATCACTCCAAATCCAACTGCACAGCAGTTAGCAGAAATAGCAATTTGTAGCGCTGAAACTGCAAAGTCAATTGCTGGTATAGAAAAACCGAAAATTGCAATGTTGTCATTCTCAACCAAAGGTTCTGCTGATCATGAATTGGCTTCAAAGGTTGTTGAAGCAACAAAAATAGCTAAAGCTGCTAGACCAGATCTAGAAATTGATGGTGAATTGCAGGCAGATGCTGCTCTTATTGCAAGCGTTGGACAAAAAAAATCTCCTGGTTCAACCGTTGCCGGTTTTGCTAATGTTTTAGTATTTCCAGACCTTCAGGCAGGAAATATTGGTTATAAACTGGTTGAACGCTTAGGTGATGCTGAAGCAATTGGACCTATATTACAAGGTCTTGGAGCCCCAATTAACGATCTTTCAAGAGGTTGTTCAGTTAGTGATATAGTAAACCTTGTTGCTATTACTGCAAATCAGGCTGCCGGAGTTAAAAAATAGAACTATTATAAGACATACAATACAATGAAAATACTTGTTTTAAATTGCGGGAGTTCATCCATAAAATACCAATTATTAAGTATGAATAATTCCGACGATGCACAAATACTGGCCAAAGGAATAATCGAAAGAATTGGTATAAAAAATGGTGAACTTACTCATAAAACAATTGATGAAAAAAAATACAGTTTTGTTACTGATATTCCAGATCATACCAAAGGAATTGATATAATTCTGGCAGCTTTATTATCTCCCGATCACGGGGTTATTAAGAATATTGAAGAAATTGCAGCTGTTGGGCATCGTGTTGCTCATGGTGGACAGTACTTTGCTGAAAGTGCTTTTATTACTAAAGATGTAATAGATAAAATTGAAGAATGCGTTGAACTTGCTCCACTGCATAATCCAGCAAATCTGAAAGGGATACTGGCAATGGAAAAACTAATTCCCTCTGTTCCTCAGGTTGCTGTTTTTGATACATCATTCCATCAAACCATGGAACCTAAGGTGTTTTTATATGGATTACCATATGAATATTATCAGAAATACAAGGTTCGCCGATATGGATTTCATGGTACAAGTCATAAGTATGTTGCAGAAAAAGCTTGCAGATTGGTAGGGTGGGACTGGAATGAAAAGAAAGTTATTTCTTGTCACCTTGGTAATGGAGCTTCAGTTGCTGCAATAAAAAATGGAAAATCCGTTGATACATCAATGGGATTTACTCCAGTTGAAGGATTAATGATGGGAACACGTGCTGGTGATTTGGATCTTGGTGCATTACTTTTTATCGCTGAAAAAGAAGATCTTACAATAAAAGATACAAACGATACAATAAATAAAAGAAGCGGATTGGTTGGTGTTTCAGGTATTTCATCCGATATGCGTGATATCGAAAATGCTTGCCTATTCAGCAGCTATGGGCGGAGTAGACCTTATTTTATTTACAGGTGGTATAGGTGAAAATGGCTGTGAAATGAGACGACTTGTGTGTTCAGATCTTGAATATCTTGGAGTTAGTTTCGATGTCGAAAAAAACAAGGGAAAACGAGGTGTTGACCTTGAATTAACCAAACCCAACTCAAAAACCAAAGTCGTTGTGGTTACAACTAATGAAGAGCTGGTTATCGCAAGGGATACTCAGCGAATTGTAAGTAGTATTTAACATGAAAAGCGATTTTTTAAATCGCTTTTTTATTATATATTCGCAAAAAAATGATATTTAATTAAATTTTAAATACTTAATTCATGGTTTTAAAATCATTAAATGATATCGTCGAACTGGCAAAAGCAAAAGAAAAAAGGCGTTTAGCTGTTGCTGCTGCTGCAGATCGTCCTGTACTCGAGGCTGTAAAAAAAGCATATGAAACAGGTATTATTGTTCCAATTTTGGTTGGTAACAAAAATGAAATTGAGAAAATAAGCAAGGAAATAAAATTTGATCTTACCAATATTGAAATATATGAAGAGGATGATCCTGCTAAAGCATCAATATTAGCTGTATCACTTATAAAGGATGGCAAAGCAGAAATCCTTATGAAAGGATTAGTTAGTACTGCTCCATTATTAAAAGCAGTTCTTGATAAAGAGAACGGACTTCGCAAAGGTGCAACTTTAAGTCATTTTGCACTTATTGAGTCACCATATTATCATAAACTTATTGGAGTTACCGATGCTGCTATGAACATCGCACCAGAATTTACTGAGAAAGTCGATATTGTAAATAATGCAGTTGAAGTTTTTCACAGATTAGGAAATAAAAATCCAAAAGTTGCCATTATTGGGCCTTTGGAAATAGTTAATCCAAAGATCGAATCAACTAGTCATGCTGCAATGCTTACCGTTATGAATAACAGAGGACAAATTAAAGGTTGTATTATTGATGGTCCTTTTGCCATTGACAATGCAGTATCAAAAGAAGCTGCTGATCACAAAGGTATTCATAGCGATGTTGCTGGAGATGCAGATATTCTCGTTACACCAGAACTTAATAGTGGGAATGTTCTTTATAAAACACTTATGTTTTTAGGTGGATGTACTTCGGCAGCAGTAATTATGGGAGCAAAGGTTCCTATTGTATTAACATCTAGAGCTGATACTGATAAAAGCAAGATGATGTCAATTGCTCTTGCTGCTGCAATGTAAAATATAATATAATCTAAACAATCAATATAAATTTATGGAAGAAACACGAATTTTAGCGATTAATCCCGGATCAACATCAACAAAGATTGCTGTGTATCAAGGATCAAAATCGATATTTTTAAAAAACATTAAACATTCATCTGAAGATTTAAAACCCTTTAAGAAAATAGTTGATCAGTTTCATTTTAGAAAAGAAATAATTCTTAAAGAATTACAAGATGCTGATATTTGCATAAGTGCAATTGCAGCAATTGTTGGACGAGGCGGTTTGGTTAAACCAATCGAATCAGGCGTTTATGAAGTTAATGATCAACTAATGGCAGATTTGCATGAAAGTAAACTAGGTGAACATGCAAGTAATTTAGGAGGTTTAATCGCCCATGATATGATTAAAACAATCAAAGGCGCCAGAGCTTTTATTGCTGATCCTGTTGTAGTTGACGAATTAGAAGATGTTGCACGTATAACAGGGCATCCTAAATTTGTCCGTCATTCAATTTTTCATGCATTAAATCAGAAAGCAACTGCACGAAAACATGCGAAAGCGGTTGATAAACCTTATGAAGAACTAAACCTTATAATTGCTCACTTAGGTGGTGGTATTTCAGTTGGGGCACATCGTAAGGGAAGAATTATTGATGTTAATAATGCGCTCGATGGTGATGGACCTTTTTCTCCAGAAAGAACAGGAACATTGCCTTGTGGACAGGTTGCTGCATTATGTTTTAGTGGTGAATATACGCATGATCAGGTTAAGAAAATGATTAAAGGCGAAGGTGGTTTCGTAGCCTATTTAGGTACAAATGATGCTTATGAAGTAGAACAGCGTGTTAAAGCCGGCGATAAAGAAGCGATAAAAATTCATAATGCTATTGGATATCAATTAGGTCGAGAAATAGGATCGTTAAGTGCAGTTCTTAAAGGTGAGGTTGATGCAATTATTCTTACTGGGGGTATGGCGTATGATCAAATTTTAGTTGAATACATTAAGCAAATGGTTTCGTTTATTGCCCCAGTTTTTGTCTATCCGGGCGAGGATGAAATGGAAGCATTAGCTATGAATGGATATATGGTTTTAAAAGGTGAAATACAACCTAAGATTTACAAATAAATTACACTGAATAAATTATAAGCAGGCTAAATAGCCTGTTTTTTTTATGGGGTTATCGAACTAACAGGTATAATTTTACCATTAAAAAATTGGTGCCCATTTATGGCAAAATCGTGAATAAATTCTGCCATTTCAGCAGGATTAGTTTTTGATGTATAATTTGGAAAAGCTTTTTGTAGCATTTCTGTATTTACTGACCCTAAAGCCAAACAATTAAATATGATTCCATCATTCTTATATTCTTCTGCTAGACACTCTGAAAGATTTGCCAATGCAGCTTTACTTGCACTATAATAGGCTAACCCTGGAAATTTTAAGCTTCCCTGAAATCCTCCCATACTTGAAATATTAACTACATGCTTTGGATTACCAACCTTTAGATAAGGTAACAACTCATTGATAAATAGGGCATGACTAAAAAAATTGATATCAAAAATCTGCTTAATCTCATTTGTTTTAAAATGCTCAAAAGGTTGATTAATCAAAATTCCAGCATTATTTATCAAAATATCAACAGTTTGCATGTGCTTAATAATTTCAGGAACTAAAACTGTTTTTATTTCATTTATTTTTTCAAGATCAAACGCGATTGTTTTAAGTTTGTTTCTTAAATCTTGCCGTATACAAGCATTTTTAAGCTCTTTTAAAAGACTTTCGCTTCTTGCGATAGCTATTATAGTATTATTTTCATTTTTGGCAAAAATACGTGCTAGTTCAAATCCAATACCTTTGCTGGCTCCGGTTATAATAATATTCATTTTTTTTAGTTTTTGTTTCTAAAATAAATTCAAAATTGAATTATCGAACCATAAAATTATTAGATTTATCCATAATTTTCTAATTATTTTAAAGTTATGAACTGTTTTACCAGAACTATTGCTCTTTTACTATTCTTGTCAATTACATTAATTACTAATATAATAGCTCAAAAGCAGGATAGCACAATTGTTGCACAGGGTGATAAAAAAGGATTTAATCCTCCATTCCTTTATCTTGGTCTTTCAGTTGGTGCTTCAGCATACCTTGATATGAATTTACTCACTGGTGTTCAAATTACAGAAAGGATAAATCTTGGTTTTTCTGGTAAGTATCAATATTTTTCATCTCAGAAACTTAATAAAGAAAGTAAAAACTCATAATGGAATTTATGTGCACGTCGAATATGAATTATTGAATTTAAGTGAATCCTATTTTAACCCGGATATTTCTGAAAACAGTTCAGAAGAAAGATTTTGGCTAAAAAATATTATAGTTGGCCCAGGTTATATCAATCGATTTAACAAATCGAGCATATTTGCAATGTTATTATGGAATATAGATAGGTCGAAAAATAATCCTTATGAATATCCTCAATTCAAGGTTGGATTTACCTATGGGTTTTAATTGTCAAGAAACTTTGACATAATGGTCAGCAGATTATCGGGCCTAATTGGTTTCGATATGTAATCATCGCATCCTGCTTTAATGCTGGCTTCCTCATCTTCTTCCATGACATATGCGGTTTGTGCAATTATCGGAATATTTGGATTTGTTTTCTTGATTTCAATTGTCGCTTCGAGACCATTTAAATCTGGCATTTTAATATCCATAAGTACAATATCAACCTTATGTGAGTTACAAAAATTAATTGTTTCTCTACCCGTTTTTGTCCAGAACAATTGGGCTTTTGAAGGTTTTAATACCGCTTTTAAGAACAAAAAATTAATTTGTTCATCTTCTGCTATTAAAATAATTTTATTTTGCCAATTCTTATTCATAATCTATTAAAAATCTGGCCAATATTAATAATGTAAAACCAATATTGCAAATATATATTAACTAATAGTAAAAAAAATTGTCAACAATCATCAGAAAAAAACTTCCAATAAAAGAATTTTACTGGAAGTTTATGAATAAGTTTCTGTTAAAATTTCTCAGATAAAAACACTATTTATTGTTTAATACCTCAAACATCTTTTTGCCTATTTCAGCAGGTGAATCAACGACATAAATTCCGCAATCACTCATTATTTTCATCTTAGCTGCAGCAGTATCGTCTTTTCCACCAATAATAGCACCAGCATGACCCATTCTTCGACCTTTGGGTGCAGTTTTTCCAGCAATAAATCCTACTACAGGCTTTGTTCCATTATCTTTTATCCAATATGCTGCTTCAGCTTCCATGCTGCCACCAATTTCACCAATCAGAATAATTCCTTTGGTTTCATTATCTGCCATTAATAATTTAATTGCGTCGAGCGTTGTAGTTCCAATAATTGGATCACCGCCAATACCAATGCAGGTTGTTTGGCCTAAGCCTATTTTGGTTACCTGATCTACTGCTTCATAAGTTAAGGTACCAGAACGAGATATAATCCCGATGGAACCCTTCTTATGAATAAAACCAGGCATAATACCAACTTTTGCTTCACCTGGGGTAATTATTCCTGGACAGTTTGGGCCAATCATTCTGCAGTCTTTATCTTTTAAGTATTCTTTGACCTTAACCATATCTGAGGTAGGAATACCTTCGGTTATAGTAACTATTACCTTTATTCCTGCTTCTGCAGCTTCCATTATAGCATCCGCAGCAAATGAGGGCGGAACAAAAATTACAGAAACATCAGCTCCTGTTTTTTTTACGGCATCCTGAACAGTATTAAAAACTGGTTTGCCTAGGTGTGTTTGTCCTCCTTTACCGGGAGTAATTCCTCCAACCACATTGGTTCCGTATTCGATCATTTGCTGGGCATGGAATGTTCCTTCGCTACCTGTAAAACCCTGAACTATTAACTTAGAATTCTTATTTACTAATACACTCATAGTAGTTTTTTTTAATCGATATCAAAAATACATTAATTCTTTTTTATCCCAAATACACTTTATTAAATAACCATATTTTTTTGATTTTAATCGGTAAAATCCAATTATATATTATTTTTACATCTTAACTAAAGCTATATGCTAAACCATCTCAATAAATTAAAAGAAATTCTCAAGGGTGATTTATATACTGATTATAAAACAAGGGTTTTATATGCAACTGATGCGTCTGCCTATCGTGAGATTCCTTTGGCAGTGGCAAGACCAAAAGATATATCAGATTTAGTTAAACTAATTGGATTTGCTAATCAAAATAAAATATCACTTATTCCAAGAACTGCTGGAACTTCGCTTGCCGGGCAGGTGGTTGGAAATGGAATTATTGTTGATATTTCAAAATATTTTACCGAAATTATTGAGTTAAATAAGGAAGAACGGTGGGTTCGTGTGCAGCCAGGTGTAATTCTTGATGAATTAAATATGTTCTTAAAACCACATGGTTTATTCTTTGGACCAGAAACATCAACATCGAACCGCTGTATGATTGGTGGAATGGTTGGAAACAACGCTTGTGGTTCGCATTCAATAATTTATGGAACAACACGCGATCATACTATATCGACCAAAGTTTTGCTTAGCGATGGCAAAGAAGTTGAATTTGCACCCATAACAAAGGATGAATTTCTGAATAAGTGCAATGGGGTTGAGCTGGAAAATATAATCTATCAGCAAATAAATCAAATATTATCAAATAAAGATAATCAGCAGGAAATCCACGAACAATACCCTGATCCATCAATTTATAGAAGGAATACAGGATATGCTATTGATTTATTACTGGAAACAGAACCTTTTACTGAAGGTAAGGAGAAATTCAATTTCTCAAAACTTATTTGCGGTTCTGAGGGAACATTAGGCTTAATAACAGAAATAAAAATAAATCTGGTTGATATTCCACCTAAACATGTTGCCGTTGTTGCAGTTCATCTACATACAAAAGAAGA
Organism: Bacteroidota bacterium; assembly: GCA_020049295.1. Classification (GTDB taxonomy): domain Bacteria; phylum Bacteroidota; class Bacteroidia; order Bacteroidales; family UBA12077; genus UBA12077. The sequence goes on along the minus strand of JAIFLC010000181.1, from coordinate 2,818 downwards.
AGCGTTTAAAGCAAATCTTGTGGCTTTAAAGCACAAACCTGGCGCTGTTGAAATGATGGATGATACTATTCTTAATTTGACTAAAGGGAATAGAGACCAACTTAAGAATAGGTATTTTATTTCAGGTGATCCGGGAGCCTTATTACTAATTGAATTTGCCAGAAACACAATTGAGGAGATTGATAATATCTGCAATGCTTTAATTAGTGATCTTAAGAATTCTGATTTTGGATATCATTTCCCCATTATTTATGATAACGACACCAAAAAAGTTTGGGCGTTACGTAAAGCCGGATTGGGCGTTCTTTCGAATATGGAAGGCGATGCAAAACCAGTAAGTGTTATCGAAGATACTTCGGTAAACGTGGAGTTGTTGCCCGACTATATGAATGATGTTAAAAAGTTACTCGAGAAACATAGTCTTGAATGTGTTTATCATGCTCATATTGGTTCGGGTGAGTTGCACTTACGTCCGATTTTAAACCTTAAAGATTCTAAAGATGTGGCTATGTTCAGAACCATTGGAATGGAAATAGCTCATCTGGTTAAAAAATACAGAGGTTCACTTAGCGGTGAACACGGCGATGGTAGAGTTCGCGGCGAATTTATTCCAATTATTCTTGGAGAGAAAAACTATAAGCTCTTACAGGATATAAAATCCGTCTGGGATCCAAATCATATTTTTAATCCCGGTAAAATTACTGATGTTCCATCCATGATCTCATCGCTAAGATATGAACCCGACAGAAAAGAACCTGAAATTGAAACTATTTTTGATTTTTCTGAAGTTGGTGGAATTCTTCGAGCATCAGAAAAATGCAATGGGAGCGGAGATTGCCGTAAAACAGAAAAAACAGGTGGTACCATGTGTCCCAGTTATATGGCAACACGCAACGAGAATGATGTAACACGTGCAAGAGCAAATATTTTACGTGAATTTTTAACCCATTCAACAAAAAAGAATCCATTTGATCATCCCGAAATAAAGGAAGTAATGGATTTGTGTTTATCATGCAAAGCATGTAAATCAGAATGCCCATCGAGTGTTGATGTAGCGAAACTGAAAGCTGAATTCCTCCAGCATTATTACGATTCACATGGCATTCCTCTGCGAACAAGACTTATAGCTTATATAACCGAGATAAATAAAATTGCATCTGTTTGGCCATGGTTTTATAATACTTTGATGAGTAATAAATTCATTTCGACACTTATAATGCGAATTATTGGATTTGCTCCGCAACGAAGCATGCCTTTGCTTTCACACCAAACCATGACCCAATGGATGAATAAGTATATTAGTGAATTGGGCTCAAATAAAGAAAAGAAGAGTAAAGTATATTTATTTAATGATGAGTTTACCAATTTTAACGATTCACATATTGGAATTAAGGCTGTTCAACTGTTAACGCGATTAGGTTATGAAGTTGTTATTCCAAAACATATTGATAGTGGCCGCACCTATTTATCAAAAGGATTACTTCGCAGAGCAAAGAGAATAGCCATAAAAAATGTAAATTATTTAAAAGATATAATTACTGAGAACACTCCGTTAATAGGAATTGAACCCTCAGCGATTTTAACTTTTCGTGATGAATATCCCGATTTGGTTGGCAGTGAATTAAAGCAAACAGCCAAAAATCTTGCAAAAAATGTATTGATGATCGATGAATTTCTAAAAAAGGAGATGGAAAAGGGAAATATTGCGAAAGACCAATTTACTACTGTTGAGAAAAAAATAAAACTACACGGACATTGTCAGCAAAAGGCTATAGCATCAACTGATCCGACAAAATTTATTTTATCATTTCCTAAAAACTATAATGTCGATGAAATCCCTTCTGGTTGCTGCGGAATGGCAGGCTCGTTTGGATATGAAAAGGAGCATTACGAAGTATCGATGAAAATAGGTGAGATGGTCTTGTTTCCTGCTGTCCGAAATGCTGATTCGGAAACTCTTATTTCTGCACCGGGAACAAGTTGCCGCCACCAGATTAAAGACGGAACCGGACGCAAAGCGTTACATCCTGTTGAGATTCTTTATAACGCATTGATTTAAACAAATACAAAATATTTGACTAGCTAGTAATATGATATCTAAAACCATCGTTAGCTATTTGATTGTTTACATTAAATTCTAATAAATCATTTTAGAAATTTATAGGATAAATTACTGTTTAAATTTTCAATTCAATGATTCTAAAATATACCTTAAGAAATATTATTAAACGGCCAGTTTTAAATCTAATAAAAGTCATTGGATTAAGCCTTGCATTAAGTAGTTTGTTAATCATAATCTTGTTTGTTAAAAATGAATTGACCTACGATAGTTTTCAAAAAAAATCGAACAGATTATATAGATTAACCACCACAAGTGAAAACTTCTTTAATGGTAAACATTTCGCTCGAGTTTACGATGCTTCTTTTATTCCAAAGATGAAAGAATACTTTCCTGAAATAGAAAATTTTGTTCGATTGGCTCCTTTTCGTGGTGGATTTATAAAATATAATGAGAAATATTTTGAAGTAAAACAAGCTTTTGAATGTGACAGTACATTTTTAGATGTTTTCGATTGTAAGTTATTGATAGGAAATTCCAAGAATATTTTAAGTAATCCAAGTTCAATGATTATTACTGAAAGTTTTGCGAAAAAAGTTTTTGGAAATCAAAATCCTGTAGGGCAAGTGTTAACCCTGCCAAGCGGTCAGTATTATAGTGAAAATATCGATTTTACCATAAATGGAATAATGAAAGATTTTCCGCAAAATAGTCATTTCCATCCCGAATTTATTACTACACCTGCAAATAAAACAATTT
>JAIFLC010000150.1 GCA_020049295.1 Bacteroidota bacterium | reverse complement strand
AATTCACCGATTTAATAAATCACAGCAAGACTCACTTCTTTCTGCAGTAGAACAAGGAACCATAATTTTAATTGGTGCAACCACAGAAAATCCGTCTTTTGAAGTTATCCCACCTCTTTTATCAAGGTGTCAGGTTTATCTATTAAAATCATTGGAAAAGGATGATTTATTAGAATTAATCCATCGTGCGCTAAAACAAGATCAATATTTAAAAGAGTTCGATGTTAACCTCGAAGAATATGATGCATTATTAAGATTTTCAGGTGGTGATGCCCGTAAATTGTACAATATTCTTGAGTTAGTAATTAATACTGAATCAGGCAAAGCCGGTTCAAATAAAATATCGATAAATAATAGTAATGTAACAGAAATTCTTCAGCAAAATATTGCTTTTTATGACAAAAGCGGTGAACAGCATTATGATATAATTTCTGCATTTATTAAATCAATAAGAGGAAGTGATCCAAATGCAGCTATTTATTGGCTTGCAAGAATGGTTGAAGGTGGTGAAGATCCAAAGTTTATTGCACGCAGACTTGTTATTCTTGCATCAGAAGATATTGGATTAGCAAATCCGAATGCTCTGCTCATGGCTACAAGTTGTTTCCAGGCGATAAATCTTATCGGATGGCCTGAATCCAGAATTATATTGGCCGAAGCTACAATTTACTTAGCAACCTCTCCAAAAAGCAACTCTGCATACCAGGCTATAAATGAAGCGCAACAATTGGTTATTCAAACTGGAGATTTGCCTGTTCCATTACATATTCGAAATGCGCCTACAAAACTTATGAAAGATCTTGGATATGGTGATAATTATAAATATGCACACAGCTACGAAGGAAATTTTGTTCAAGATAACTTTCTACCTGATAACATAAAAGATAAAATTCTATATCAACCGCAGTTAAATAGCAAGGAGCAAGAACTATTAAAACGATTACAAAATCAGTGGAAAGGAAAATACAAGTATTGATTTTTTATTTTAATTTCGTACAATAATTAAATGTTAAAATATGATTACTAAAATTCCACATATAAAGTTCGCTGATTCTGACAACTTCTTTTTACTGGCTGGCCCATGTGTTGTTGAAAGCGAGAAAAATCTTTTTCAGATTGCAGAGAAAGTAATTAAAATAACGGATAAGCTAAAAATACCGTATATTTTTAAAGCTTCCTATAAAAAAGCTAATAGATCAAGGATAGATTCATTTACAGGCATTGGGAACGAACAAGCTTTAAAACTCCTTTCGAAAGTAAGAAATGAATTAAAGATTCCAATAGTTACAGATATCCATACTGCTGAAGAAGCTGAAATTGCGGCACAATATGTTGATATTCTGCAAATTCCAGCTTTTTTATGTCGTCAAACTGATTTGCTTATTGCTGCTGCAAAAACGGGTAAGTTTGTTAACATCAAAAAAGGTCAGTTTCTTTCTCCTGGCTCAATGAAATTTGCTGTTGATAAGGTTGCTGAGTCAGGAAATAAAAATATTATGTTAACTGAGCGTGGTAGCATGTTTGGTTATCAGGATATGATTATAGATTATAGAGGAATACCCGAGATGCAATCATTTGGTTATCCTGTTATACTTGATATTACACATAGTTTACAACAACCCAATCAAACATCAGGAATTACAGGTGGACGACCAGAATTAATCGAAACAGTAGCTAAAGCAGGAATAGCAGTTGGTGTAGATGGAATATTCATTGAAACTCATCCGGATCCAGCAAATGCAAAATCAGATGGAGCAAATATGCTACATTTAAATTACTTGGAAGATTTGCTTACTAAACTAACACAAATAAGAACAACCATAAATAAGTTCTAGAAAAAGCCCCTATATGGGCGATTTTTTATGAGATATATTTATTGATTTTCCACAAAAATTCGTCCAGCGATATTGGTTTAGCAATATAATCATCGCAACCGGCATCTATACATTTATAACTATCTTGAGGTAAAGCATAAGCTGTTTGTGCAATTATGGGCAGATCATTTCTGATCTCTTTTATTTTACGGGTTGCTTCTAATCCATCCATTACAGGCATTTGAATATCCATAAGGATAAGATCAATCTTTTCACCATTTTGTATTATATCTAAAGCTTCTTTTCCATTTCGTGCCCACTTAATACTTGCTTGAGTTCCATTAACACTTTCTTTAATTATTTCGAAATTGATTTTTTTATCTTCGGCAACCAATATTATTTTATTTTTCCAATTAAACTGGTTAGGTTGAATAAACTCCATATTCCGATTCTTATTTTTATAGGGTATTCGTACAAAAAATGTAGCTCCTTTTCCGGCAGTTGATTCAACCCAAATATTACCTTCCAGCATCTCGGCTAAACTTTTTGATATCGACAAACCAATTCCTGCACCACCGTATTTACGGGTTGTACCTTCATCAACTTGTCTGAATCTTTCAAAAATAAGAGTTTGTTTACTATCATCAATTCCAATACCTGTATCTTTTACATAAAATTCAATCTCCTCTTTAGCAGAAGCAATAAAACCAAAATCAATACGACCTTTTTCGGTAAATTTAATAGCATTGTCGATTAAGCTTGAAAGGATTTGTTTTAACTTTTCCTGATCGGTGTATATTTTTATATCGGAGTTTTTGTTTTCATTCGTATAGGTTAGAATGATATTCTCTTTGCCCCTCTTTATCAGTTCATTTGTATAAAAATCATACAAATATTCGAGCATCGGATGAGGATTAAAATCTTTCTTTTCAATTTTAATATTACCCGATTCGATTTTAGCAAAGTCGATGATATCATCAATTAAATTGGTAAGACTCGCACAACCCTGACCTATTAATTTAATATATTCTTTCCTTTTTTCTTTTGGCAAATTTTCATACTCGAGCATCTGTGAAAACCCTGTTATAGAATTCATTGGGGTTCTGATTTCATGAGACATATTAGCTAAAAAATGGGATTTAAGCCTATCTGATTCCTCCGCTTTATTTTTTGCCAACCTAAGGCTTTCCATTGTATTTTTATGCTGCTCAATTTCATCCAAAAGATGATTATTTACTTTGTGCAAGTCATCCGTACGTTCAGCAACTCGAATTTCCAATTCATCTTTTATCTCTTTTAGTTTTTCAGAGGTTATTTTATGGTTATTGGTTTCTACATTTAATTTATCGATAAGTTTTCTTTGAGATCGATAAAATATATACAATACAATACTTATAATTATAATAAATAAGACCGAAAATAAGAGGATAAGATTATAAGCATCTTTGCGTTTTAATTCGGTTTCTGTTAATCTTTGATCCAATTTTAAGTTCTCAATCTCTCTAATATGCTTTGAATTCTGATATTTTGCTTCGATTTCTTCAATTTGCTTAAACTTATCCTCATTAATAATTGAATCTTTTAACTGAATAAATTGCTTATAATACGAAAGTGATTTTTTATATTCACCTTGCATTTCATAAATTGCAGATAGAGCTTCATAATTATATGATATATAATCCCTTAAAGAATATTGAGTAGCTAATTTCATTCCTTTTTCAAAATACTCGATAGATTTTTTAACATTCTTAAGATTTCTGTTAATAGATCCAAGATTATAGTATACATAAACTATTGCTGGTTTGTAATCAAGCTCTTCGAAAATCAGTAATGCTTTTTGATAGTACTCGAGTGCTTTGTTATATTGATTGTTTTCTTCGTATACCAATCCGATATTACTTAATGATGTTCCAATACCGTTTAAGTTATTTAGTTCTTCGTAAATTACTAACGATTTTTTATAATAATCCAACGCTTGGTCGTAATTTTTCCAGTTATAATGGAGTACTCCAATATTCTGAAAAGATGCGGCTGATCTTGATTTATTACCTATTTCCCTAAAAATATCTAGCGCTTTTTCGTAATAAATTAAAGCAAGCGAATATTTTGTTAAATCATTGTAAAGTGTACCAATATCCTGATAACAAATCCCAACCTGTTCTTTGTTTCCTAACTCTGAAAATATATCGATGGCTTTCTGATAAGATTCAAGTGCAAGATCGTAATTATTTAAATACTGGTTTGTTAAACCAAGGTTAAGATATAGGCGAGCTACCTGGTCTTTATCATTTAGTAAACGATATAAATCGAGTGATTCAGTATAATATTTTAAGGCATTTTCAAATTCGTCTTCAATATAATAATACTCACCAAGATAGAATTTAGCGTATGCAATGATCTGATTATTTCTAATTTTTTCGCCTAGAACTAATAAATCGGTAGAATAATAAAATACATCGTCAGGTTGGTTTGGAAAACTTTTCAGTATTATTTCTTTCAGAATTGAGGTTTTAACTCCGTTTTCATTTGACTTTTCTAATTTATTTTTTAATTGTTGAACATCATTGTAAGATGAATCTGATTGGGCAGCAGCACCATAGGAGAACAAAACAATTAGAATAGGAATTGAAAAATGTAAATATTTTAACATAAAGTTTTGTTTAATAGAATGGTCATAAATGTAAAAAAATACTATTGATTTTTAGTATTTTCTTCAACATAAAAGGAGTTGTTCGGTTAAAATAGATGTCTAATCGCCATCATCAGTAAAATAATCAATTAAGGAATCGAAGTAATATTTATTCCATCCCATAGTTATATTATCGTAATCACTATCAGGAATATTGGTATGATTCAATTCTACAAGAGTACCTTTTTTATGTTCACAAAGAACAATATTAACAATAGAAGGTTTTTCGAGATCGCCAAAAAACCATTCCTGAATAAGTTTTTTATTTTCAATAATCTCAATGTTTTTCCCAGAAATATCGCCATCCCATAAGGAGAATTCTGAGCCGGATTCCGTGCTCATTGTTGCAGGATATCCCGACCATAATTCAATTGTAAATGGATTGGTTAAGGCTATATAAACTTCACCGGGAGTTGCAGGAATAATATACGTATTCTTAAAATCTTTCAATGGATAACAAATTAGCTATTTTTTAATTCAATTTCATAAAGGTATTCAGAGATACATTGGTCGTTTCGGAAAAAATAAGTACCACCCCAAACATGTTCTACTTTTAGATAAATCAGAATAGATGTTGATTCAACAAAAACTGTCCGTGTAATTTTCATGTTTTCTTTTTCGATAATCTCGACGGTTTTTCCTTTATTATAGGTTTCTTTATCAACTTCATCTACAACTGATTGAGCTACTTTAATAGCTTTATCCTGTTCGCGTAATTTATCAGCAATAGCCTTAGCTTTGCGTGCTTCAATATCCTGTTGCAGTTTTTCTTGCTCTTCAATTTGCTTTTTTAATAAAGCTTCCTCTTCCTGCTTTTTTCTTTCCTCTGAAAGTTTCTTTTCTTCAGCTGATTTAGCTTGTTTCTGAGCATCTTCGAGAGCTAATCGTGCTTCTTCATCTTTTCGTCTTTGATCTGCAAGTATTTTTTCTTCGGCAAACTTTTTGGCTTTTTCTTCCGCTTCAATTCTAGCTGATTCTTCAGCAGCTTTAATTCGAGCTTCTTCCTCAAGTTTTATTTGAGCTTCCAATGCAGCTTTTTTGCGAGTTTCTTCTTCGGCTTGCAGTTTAGCACGTTCATCAGCTTCGGTTTTTTGCTTTGCAGCTAATTGTGATTTTGCTATTAATTCAGCTTGTTTTTTTGCGTCTGTTTCTTTTCTAATTTTTTCAGCTTCGGCTTGCTGTTGTGCCAGAAGTTGAGTTTTTCTCTCATTTTCAATTCTTAAAGCTTCATCTGCAGCCTTTTTTCGAGCTTCTTCATCAGCCTTCAACTGGGCTTCGAGTGCAGCTTTTTTTCGAGCATCTTCTTCTGCTTTTGCTTTTGCTTTTGCTTCTAATTCTATTCTCTGTTTTTCTACTTCTTGCTGTTTGGCTAATAATTCGGCTTGTTTGCGAGCGTCTTCTTCTGCTTTACGTTTTTCGGCTGCTATTTTTTGTTGCTCTAACTGTTTTATTCTGTCTTCTTCAGCCTTCCGTTTAGCTTCATCTTCGGCTTTTTTTCTAGCTTCGGCAGCAGCTTTCTGTTCAGCCATTATTCTTGCTTTTTCAGCCTCGTCCTGTGCTATTTTAGCCGCAAGAGCTTGTTGTTGCTGAGCTAAAACCTGATCTTTGCCTGCCTGTTGCTTTTTCTCATGAGCTTTTGCCAGCTCTTTTTCAGTATCCTGAATTTTGGTGAGTACTTCCTTAGAATAATCGGTATCGTAACTAAAATCATTTTTATCTGTATAAAATTTGATTTTTGCTACAGGCTGCTTAAAAACTACTGTATTAACTTCATCATACTGAGGAAAAAGTTCAACAACAAAGGAAAACAAATTAATCTTTGATTGAGCATAACCATCAGGTACATGAGTATCTATATTAATTTTCTTTGTAACATATCCATCTTTAGCAAACTCAATAATATAGTCCTTATTCAGATCTAAGCTAACCGAGAACTTTCCAGATCTATCAGAAATATAATTTTCGATTAGATTACCATTCTCGAATAGTTTAATAATTCCATCCTTAGGAGTTCCATCTGTTACAGCAAGCTTGGCGCTTATGTCCATGTACATTTGTGCTGATAGAGATATACTAAAAACAAAAAAACTTGCTATTACTAATAGTAATCTTGAATATTTTAAATGATTAGTGATCATCCACAAAATTTAATAAAAAATTTACAAATTAAATCCGAATATAAATTATTTAACTCAAAAAATCATTTGCCTATTGCCGGAACACTAAATGTAAATTTGGTTCCCTCATTAAGCTTACTTTCTACCCAAATAGTACCCCCGTTCTTTTCAACAAATTCTTTGCAAATAATCAAACCAAGTCCTGTACCTACTTCATCTTCGGTACCCTGGGTTGAAACATTTTCTTCTATTTTAAATAGCTTACTTAAATTTTCATCGGATATTCCTACTCCTGTATCGGCAACAGTAAAACAGAGGTAGTTATCTTTTGAAAATGCTATTAATGTTATTCTATCTCCATTTCTGGAAAATTTAATTGAATTTGAAACAAGATTTCTGATTACTGTTGAGATCATATTACGATCGATATAGGCATACATTCCCAAATCAACAATCGAAGTAAGGTTTATTCCTTTTTTTAATGCACTGCCTTTTAAAAGGTTTAGATTTTCGTTTGCCAGTTCAAAAAGATCAGTCTTTTGAAGGTTGATCTGAATTCTCCCTGTTTGGGACTTTGCCCATTGTAATAAGTTGTCTAAAAGGTTAAATGCATTATTGGAAAACTTATTTATTTGTAAAATGAAATCTTTAATCTTTTTTGTATCATAAGTATCGTATCTTTCCATTAACAGCTCAGACAAACCTATAACTGTATTAAATGGATTTTTTAAATCATGAGCAATAATGGTGAAAAATTTATCTTTGGTATTATTTAATTCTTCTAATTCTTTTCTCTGTTTCTCCAGTTCATCACGTTGATTATGAATCTGAATACTATTCTGGGTAAGTTTTTCTTCAAGAATATTGTAATTTCTTAATCGGTTGATCAGTGCTTTTAAAATACTTTTTGCAACTTCAATATCATCATGAATAATATTATTAAAAACTTTCTGATCTAAGCGAAGTAAGTGAGTTGGTTCAGTAGCTGTTACGCTGGCTGATCTTGTGGATGAATCAATTAGCGAATATTCACCAAAAAAATCATTTTCTGTAAACTGAGTAAAAATATGACTGCTATCGTGAACATCAACCGATCCTTTTACAATAATATACATAGAATCAAGCTTGTCTCCCTTATGAAAAACTTCTTGCCCTTTTTCAACATAAACATCTGTTAATGATTCTGCAATACGTTTTAAAATAGTGTTATTAGATTCAGAGAAAATAATCACATTTTTTAGGATATGTACACGTTGGCTAGTCATTATCTTGTTTCTAATACCTTTTATTTTAAGAGCCATAACTTACACTTATTTATCAAATACTCTTACGTTTTTAAATTAATGTTGTTGCAAATACAGCAAGGATCAATATAAAAAAAGAATTAGTTAATTTAAAACCAAATCTTTATTCGGTAATTTTATTATAATTAGGAAACAAATATAATGATTTTAACCATCAAATCGATAAGGCTTTTAATGATTATACTACTTGTATCTAAAAATAAAAGAAGGATTTATTTATATGTTAAAAGATTATCTTGAAATAGAGCTGGTTCATAGTAATCAAATAAATCAAAGGTAGGCCACTTTTCAATTTTATTAAGCCCATCTGTCATTGCTTTATTAATTCGATAAGTGAACCTTGAGCCATATTTTGGAGTAGTATTCATAATAAAAACCCATGATATGCCATTGTTCTGTCTTTTAATCAAAGCAGATGTTCCTGATAATGTGCCACTCCTCCACCAATTGCCTTTTCCATCTGTTCCTGACCATCCTATTGGTTTCATTCCTCTTTTTACATGAGTCATTTCAATTACTGATTCGGGAGTTAAAATATCATTTTGCTTAAAAAACCCATCAATATAAACTAAAAGTATAGCTAATTCCGTGGCAGAAGCAACCCATGCTCCTGCAGCGCCAAGTGTTTCAAGAGGGTTTCCTCCATAATACTTGGCAACTT
>JAIFLC010000006.1 GCA_020049295.1 Bacteroidota bacterium | reverse complement strand
CAAAATGGCAGTTTACATGTAGAAATGAGCTTAAAAAATGGCTTACAGGATGGATTAACTAATATCTATTTTGAAAATAGTGTAAAAAACGAACAGCGCTCGTACAAAGAAGGGCAAATACATGGAACATGGATAACATGGAATGAGAAGAATTTAAAATTAGCTGAAGCGAATTATACTAACGGAGAAAAGGATGGAATATGGTTAATCTGGGATGAAAATGGAGTTTTACGCTACGAAATGGAATATACACATGGAATAAAATCCGGTATATGGAAAATGTACAATGATTCTGGTTTGCTGGTTAATGAAAAAGACTATTCAAAAACAGTAGAATAACCTTAATATTTTAATTAATTAAGGCTCTTGGTTATTATTATCAGGAGCTTTTTTTAAGTTCTTATCGGGTATTATATTTTAAGTTTATAGAGTTGTTTTGTTTAGGGAATAAAATTAATGTGTACCTCTGCTGACAATTAAAATAATAATATTTCAACGCAAATATCTGTATGAATAATTTTTACAAACACCATAAAAAAAGCCGGGAATTTTCCCAGCTATATGCGCTAACCCAAAATTTATTTACTCAATAATATTTTCTATTTTAACTTCTATTGTGTTTGTATTACCTAATGAAATATCAATAATTTCAGTAGTTTCTTTATATGAAATATAGGTTGCAATAATTTCTGTTTTACCTGGTTTTAAATTAGTTAATTCAAAATTTCCATCAAAATCGGTATAAACTGAATTGTCTGAATTATTTAATCTAATTTTAACTCCTGCTAGTGTTTCTCCTGTTATTTTGTCAATAACTTTACCTGATATTTTGGTGGTTAAAACTGCACTCTCAGTACTTTTTGCTTCTTCTTTTTCAAAATTTGCGAAAGCTGAGGTTACTAATGAGAAACAGATAATAAGTGTTGCTAATTTTTTCATTTTATTTTTGATTTAATATTTTGCGTTCTTTACTTTTACAAATGTAGGTTTGGCATCTTATATGAATATTAATCCTGTTTGATCATATTATTATCTTAACATTAATTTAATGTTAACAACTAAAAAAAATAATAATATTGCTAAACAAAGTTTAAAAAGTGAATGAATAAAATAAACAGAATTACTCCATTTCTTGTGGTAATTATTTTGTTAAATACATTTAATATCATCGCACAAGAAAACAAAGATGTTGAGTTTAAACCTTCCGGAAACTTCACCGGAAATATTTTCAGTAACTTTCATATACAGCTTAATTCACCGGAACTCGAATCGGCATTTGAAGTGCAGCGAGCTTACTTTGGTTATAATTATAAAATATCCGAAAATTTTACGGCTATTCTAAAGCTCGATATTGGAAGTCCAAATCAAACTTCGCAATACGATTTATTAAAACGTTATGCCTATTTTAAAAATGCCGGATTAGTTTATCAAAAAAATAAGCTAACCCTTAGCTTTGGTCTGATTGACCTTTTTCAATTTAAAGCACAGGAAAAAATTTGGAATCATAGGTACATTTATCAATCGTTTCAGGATTTATACAAATTTGGTAGTTCAGCCGATCTTGGTTTTAGTACTGAATATAAAATGAATGATTACTTTTCTTTAGATTTTAGCATAATGAATGGCGAAGGTTATAATCAGCTTCAAACCGATAATGCATATAAGAGCGCTTTGGGTATTTGTATTTTCCCTGTAAAAAACCTCATTGTTCGCCTTTATACTGATTATATGGAAAAGGATGAAATACAAACCACATGGTCATCGTTTATTGCATATGATTTTAACAAGAAGGCTTCAATTGGTGTAGAATACAATGTTAAGCTAAATTATAATTACGTTTTAAATCAAACTCTTAGTGGTATTTCAACCTATGGTTCTTACGAAATTTCAAAAATGATTGAAATCTTTGGAAGATTTGATAAGTTATGGTCAAATAAAACCGAAGGAGATCCTTATCAATGGAATATTAATAAAGACGGAAGTACTATAATTGCCGGTCTTCAGTTTAGCCCAATTAAAAATATTAAAATGGCTGTAAATTATCAGGATTGGGTTCCTTATGCTAGTAATATTGATAATGAATATTACATCTATTTAAATTTGGAATATAAATTTTAAATAATTCTATATGCCAGTTCAGAAAAGCAATATAATTTTAATAATAATAATGATTCTCTTATTAGGATCATGCAGAAAAAGTGATATTGTTATTGATAAGGAATACCTGATAACAGATAATGGAAATGGATTGAATGTAACTACATGGACAAAGAATAATGTGTATAAACTTGATGGATTTGTATTTGTAAACCCTGGGCAAACATTGACTATTGAAGCAGGAACAGTAATAAAAGCAAAAACAGGTCAAGGTGAAAATGCAAGTGCCTTGATAGTTGCCCGGGGTGGAAAAATTATTGCTGAAGGAACTAAAGAGGAGCCGATTATTTTTACTGTTGAAGGTGATGATCTTGAAGGTTCAGTTCCTATTGAAGCAAGAGGTTTGTGGGGTGGAATTATTATTTTAGGAAATGCACAATTGAATAACGAATATAATGAAGCCCGAATTGAAGGTATTCCATTTACCGAACCACGTGGTATTTTTGGAGGTTCAATAAATAATGACAATTCTGGTATATTAAGATATGTTTCGATTCGCCATGGAGGAACAAATATTGGTGAGGGTAACGAAATAAACGGATTAACACTTGGTGGTGTAGGTTCTGGTACTACCATCGAATATATTGAGGTTATTTCAAATCAGGATGATGGTTTTGAGTTTTTTGGAGGAACAGTAAATTGCAAATATTTAGTCTCAGCTTTTTGTGGCGACGATGCATTTGATTTTGATGAAGGTTACCATGGGAAAGGTCAGTTTTGGTTAGCTTTACAATCCTATTATTTGGGCGACCACCTGGCCGAGCACGATGGCGGTACCGATCCGGTTTATGGACAGCCATTTTGTATACCCGAAATTTACAATGCAACATATATTGGCAATGGTTTACTTACATCATCTGAATTGATGACTTTTGCTGATAATGCTGGTGGAAAATACTTTAATTCAATCTTTTTAAATCAAAAGAAAGGGGTTGGTATTCAATATGTTTCAGGTTCAAATGATAGCTATAATCAGTTTGAAATTGGTAATCTGCAACTCGAAAAAAACATCTTTTATGATGTTGTTGATCAGGATTCGACAAAGGTATTTTCATTAATTTATAATAACACAGGTGACATTACTGCTCAGGAAAATATAGTCGATAATTACTTTATACAAAATAACGAAATTTTTGATCCAGGTATTGAAATTACAAATACCTACGTTGAGGTTGTTCCAAAAGGTATTGTCAATACAAATCTTGCCAACTATCCAACTGAATGGTTCGATGAAGTTAGTTATAAGGGAGCTTTTAATCCTGAGGGTCAAAACTGGCTTAATGGCTGGAGTCTTCTTTACCAGTCGGGCAGAATGCAATAACTACTGATGCTCAGGTCTTAACAAATCATTTACTGTTTTAACCGGATTAAATGTTGAAATGGGTACCTCAACAAAAATGGTATTCCAATGAGCCATTGCTCCATTCCATAAGCCTGGCAATTCCTGTGCCTTAAGTGTTTTACCATCCTTGGTTTTGTTCGAAATAAAACCTGTTTCTGGATCACGGTATTTTCTTAAATCAAATTTGTTGCCTTTGAAATCAATAGTTGAAATAACCAGATCAACAGGGTTAAAATGGGTTGAATTTTTAAGAATTTGTTGTTGTTTTTGATCTTTCAAATTTATTTGTGATGATTCAACTATTTGTAAATCAATCGATCCATCTTTATGGTTTATCCAAAAAGGTCCACCACCGGGCTCTCCTTCATTTTTAACCATGCCGCAAACTCTTGTTGGTCTGTTTAAAGTCTGAAAGATCCAATTAGCCTGCAATTCAAGACTTAATTCATCAATATCATCTCCCGGAACAAAACATAATTCATTTTTTATAAATAGGATAATCTCTTTTAAATCGGATGAATTATAATTACCCAATTCTATTTGAGTTAAGTAATTAAAAATGCGCATTTGGTATTTTATTAATACGCCTGCAATAACTTTTTTAAAGGTAATAGTATCGGTTTTACTTCTATCTGGAACAACATTGTCAATGTTTTTTATAAATATCAAATTTTCTCTCAGGTCATTTAAATTTTCTATTAAAGCGCCATGTCCACCGGGTCGGAATAGCATGCTCCCATCATTATTTCGAAAAAGTTCATTTTGTAAATCAACAGCAACCATATCTGTTGATGGTTTTTGTTGCGAAAATGTTATTTCGTAGTTAACATTAAACTGTTTTTCGTATTTTGGTTTTGCGTTTTTTACTAATTCATTAAAAAGAGTTATGTGCTCAGGAGAAATAGTAAAATGTATCTTTACTACATTGCGATGAGCCGTTGCATAAAGTGCTCCTTCAACCATATGTTCTTCGAGGGCTGTTCTGGTTTCATTTTGGTATTTATGAAAAAGAAGTACTCCTTTAGGTTTTTCGCCATAATTAAGTCCATCCTTAAATAAAAAATGCCGGATAATGGTTTTAAAATGGCATTCTTCTATCAATTTATCCAGTGATAAATTCTTTAATTTTAAATTGCTTTTAAGCTCCTCATAAAAGGCAAACTTCTTAATATTTTCAAAAAACATTCGTACTTCTGGTTGCTCAATATCTGAAATGCTTTTGTAATGATCCAAGCTATTTTCTAAAAACTCAAAAAGAAAACTAAACATCCGTGATGCAGCTCCTGATGCGGGAACAAACTTTATTACATCTTCGTTAAAATCATCATATAATTTTTTATAAACATCAGTTTCTTTATCATTAAGTCTAAGGATTCCTTGTCCTACAGTAGCTGGCATTTTAACCTGCAAAAAAGGAAATCCTTTTTTAAAATTCTGAAGTTGTTGCTCCAGAGATTGCACGCTTATTCCTTTTTGCTTAAGCTGTATATTATCTTTTTGGTCGAGATGCATAAAACGGATTTATTTTGATTAATAAAGAAATGTAAATCAACACAAGTTACAAAAAAATGAGGAACTATTAAACAGGTTTTTAGAATCTTGCTGTTAACTTAAGATTAAATCTACGAGAGGTGAGGTAGTTCGGAACAGCATATTGTGATGCAAGTCCTGATTGGTTCTCAACTGTTTTAATCCACATATATGAAATGGTATTATCAATATCGAGCAGGTTAAAAACCTCAAAACTCAACCATAAGTTTTTGATGTGATTTAATGGATTCCCCTTTTTGAAGATCTTATCTTCACTTATTATTACTTTCGAAAAACCGATATCAACTCTTCTATAAGGTTTCATTCTGAATATTTGATCGTACCTGTCAGGATCTGGTGATGAAAAGGGCAAACGACTTCCATAATGCAAGCTCAACAACATTCTGTACGATGGATTTCGAGGTAGATAATCCTGAAAAAATAAACTAAAATTTACCAGCTGATCTGTTGGTCGAGGATAATATCCAGGATAAATTACTTCGTTTTGAGAATTAATATAGGAGTCATCCTCAATATTTTCTTTTGTTTGCATAATTGATAAGCTGGCCCACGATTCGATTCCTTTTACAAACTCTCCGTTTATTTTCATATCCAATCCGTAAGCATATCCTTTGGCCTTATTCTCGCCAAGATATGTGGTTTGCACATTATCAACCTTATAGGGTATTAAATCGAAAAAGTACTTGTAATAAACCTCCGTTGTGAATTTAAATGGGCGATTCCATGCTTTAAAATTATAATCATTACCCAATACGAAATGAATTGATTTTTGTGATTTAATAGTTGGATTTATCGTACCCGAAATATTTTTCATTTCTTTAATAAATGCTGATTGATAGTACATTCCAGAGGAAAACCTGAAAATCATATCTCTTTTCCATATTGGTTTATATGATAACGATAGCCGTGGGGTAATAAAAAATTCCTGGTTGTAGTCCCAGTAATGCGCCCTGACTCCATAATTAATGAAAATCTCAGAATTATTTTTTAGTTTTGAATCATAGGTATTCTGAATAAAGGCTGTAAATCTGTTTGAACTTAGAAAGTTTTGTGCTCGGGCAGTTTCGTACAATTCAATCCCTTCGCCTGTATGAGGTAATGAAAATCCAGCAGAATCAATCATTTTCCATTGACTAACATAATCATCAATTATCTCAGCATTATATTTTAAACCCCAACGTATTTTGTTTTTAGGCAAATAATATCCACCCGAAAATGATATTGAATAAACCTGTGCATCTAAGTAATTTCGGGCATGATTTAGAAAAGTTCCAATACCGATATTCATTATACTGTCGCCATAGGTTTCGGAACCAATTGTACGGTCAAGTTCATTTAAATAATATTGCCCCTGAATATCATAAGTTTCTTCTTCGCTGGTATTAAATCCTGAAAAGATAAGTCTCATCGATAAGCGATCATTTGGATGATAATTAGCGGTGAAAGCTCCCAGGTAAGTTTCAAATCTATCAATTTCATTACCGTCATAATAAATCTTCAGACTTAGTGTATTGCTAATTGTTCCAAACTGGGTTTCGCGACTTTGTGGGACAAATTGATAATTGTTAAGCGAATAATTTCCCAAAAAATCAATATCAAAGTGGTTATTGATTTTATACGTGAAATAGGTCTGAAAATCATAAAATTCAGGATTATAATCGCCTTGGGTTTGGAGTGTATTAATCAGATAATGAGATGTTTTATATCGAAAACCCATATTATAAGTGAATTTCCCGTTTTTTGAAATATCCTCAGCATGAACAGATCCTCCCAATAGGCTTAACGATAAATCGCCAGAAAAATCAACAGGTTTATTATATCGTATATCGAGTACCGATGACATTTTATCTCCAAACCTCGATTCGAATCCTCCTGCAGAAAATTGTATAGATGAAACCATATCGGAGTTAAGAAAACTCAATCCTTCTTGCTGTCCTGATCGTATTAGGAAAGGTCTGTAAATCTCAATATCATTAACATACACAAGATTTTCATCGAAATTGCCACCGCGAACTGAATATTGTGATGATAATTCTGAATGTGTTGTAACACCAGGCATTGTTTTAATTAGCGACTCAATGCTGCCTGAAAGATCGGGCATAAGACCAATATTTTTCGCTTCGATTTTAATCAGATTGCTCTCGGGCGATATTTCACCTATGACAGAAACTTCGCCAATATCTGATATAGATACCTGCAGAATTATGTTAAAAGGTTGAATGCCAATGTTTTTTGGATTAATGCGTATTTCCTGGGTTGCATAGCCAACACAAGACACCTGAATAATCGAAATATCTTGTGTGTTTATGGAAATAGAATAATTGCCGTTTTTATCAGTTATAACCCCTGTATTCAGTCTTGTATTCTGAACATGTGCTAACTCCACAGCCTGACCAGTTGAGTTTAAGACACGACCATTAAGGTTAATTATATTTTGCGCAATACAAATATTGATAACTAAGATTAGAACAAAACTTAAAAAAAGAAAGCGCAAAAAATTCATAATCACCAATTGTATTATTCTTTATATGAGCATAAACAGTAAAAAGCAAAATTTATTTTCTTTTTTAAAAAAAAGTAAAACTAATGTTTTCTGATTTAATTCAAAAAGGATTAAAAAACAATACTAATTTACAGATCTTACACAAGCCAGATCGACGTACCATAAATAGCCCTCAGTAGGCTTATTTTCAATTTCTTCAATAAGTTGCATATATTTTTTTACTTGTGCATGATGCTTCTCTTCTTCTTGCTCACCAAATTTAAAATCAATAACTACCACCTTGTTTTTACCAATTAAAACTCTATCGGGTCGTGCTGTTTTACCACCATTTAATACGATCTCCACCTCGGTTTTTACATTCCAATCATTGCTAAACCAGTTTTTTACCTGATCATTCTTAAACAAATCATTTATTTTTGAGTTTAATTTTTCCTTTTCATGTGTGGATAGTTTCCCTTCGAATACCATTTTTTCAATTATTCCCGGAATATCTTTCTCGGTGGTAATGTTTTCAAAAATTTCATGCATTAATTTTCCATGATTTACTCGCGAAAAGGCAGTATTTTCTTTTCCGGTAAAGAACGAATTATCGTGTAGTTTAACTCGTAACTTATTTTCAATATCAAACGATTGGTAATTATTAATAGTTATTTCTTCATTAATTTCTTTTTGTTTAGAACTGAAATTCTGCAATTTTCCTAACGCAAATTCATTTTTCTCTTTATTGTAAAAGGCTGTAAAATCAATCGTTTCATAATTCTCTTTTGCTGGATAATTTACCGAATTGCTATAAACAAACTGCAACAAATCGCCAACGGTATTAATCGAATTGAGTTTTTGTTTATCGGGCGAAAATGTAAATAAAGCTTGCTCTGCACGGGTAAAGGCCACATATAAAAGATTTAAATTATCCACAAAAGCATGCATTTTTTCATCGAGGTAATCTGCTGCAAAAATAGTCTTGGTGAGTTCCTTGGCATATTTAACAGGCAACAGTTCTATTTTATTAAAGGGCTCGCGATCGGGCTTGCACCACAAAATATTTGCCGGTTGTGATTTATGATCGATCTCCCAGTTGCAGAATGGGATGATTACTGCTTTAAACTCAAGACCTTTAGATTTATGAATCGTAATAATTCGAATAGCATCCTGACTTTCAGATATTTTTAATGTTTGTTGGTATCCTTTTTCATTCCA
>JAIFLC010000097.1 GCA_020049295.1 Bacteroidota bacterium | reverse complement strand
ACATTGTTATCGCAGATAGCAGGGCGCCACGAGATGGTAGATTTATTGAAAGTATAGGTACTTACAATCCTATCACAAATCCTGCTACTATCGAATTAAATTTCGATAGTGCATTAGATTGGTTAAACAAGGGCGCTCAACCTACAGATACATGTAGAGCTATTCTGTCGTACAAAGGTGTTATGATGAAGAAACATCTGCTCGAAGGAGTAAAAAAAGGTGCGTTAACTGAAGAACAAGCCGAAGCAAAATTTCAAACCTGGATGAAAGAAAAAGAAAACAAAATCCAGACTAAACTTGAAACGCTGAAAAAAGGAAAAGATTCCGATTTAAAACAGCGCTTAGATGCTGAAGGTAAAGTTCGTGAAGCCAAAGCAGAATCAGTAGCTAAGAAAATTGCCCAAAAGGCAGCTGCTGAAGCTAAAGCAAATGTAGTTCAAGAAGAAGGTGCTGAAGAGCAAACTCCTGAAACTGAAAATACAGACGAGGCTCAAGCTTAATAAGATTTTCATGCTCACAAAGAACGATCACTATTTACTTGGATCGCTTTCTAAAACCTCAGGAATTAAAGGCGAAATAGTAGTTAAATTTGATAGTGATGTTCCTTCAAAAATGAATAAACTGGAATCAGTTTTTATCGAAGTCGATGGAAAACTGGTTCCTTTTTTTATTGAGTATTTCAAAGAAAAATCGTTCAATACTGCAATTATTAAATTCGAAGATATAAATTCTGAACCCTACGCAAAGGAATATTTGGGCTCTGCATTTTATCTTCCAGCTGAATTTAAAAAATTACTTGATTTGGTCCCAGATGATTTTATTGATGTCATCGGATATACTGTTAAGGATCAGAACTATAAGGTTGTTGGTAAGGTGCTTGAATATTTTGAAAGTTCGGCAAATCCACTATTACTTGTAGAAACTCCCAAAAATGAAATTCTCATTCCTGCTCACGATGATTTGATTATCGAAGTTGATGATGATGAGAAACAAATCATTATCGAACTAGCTGATGGGATATTGAATCTGGATGATGAAGCTGAATACTAAAATTGAATATCTTTTTCGAAGTGTATAATTTTCTGACGCCAATCATCAGGCACAGGGCAGGGTTTGGATACATCTCCACAATAAGCTACCATCACCGAATCACATGTTGACTTTAATTCGTTGGTTGAAGGATTTATTATTTTTTGAAACATTCCAAGGCTTTTATTTCCTATTTTATAGATTTTTGTATATACTTCTACTGTATCATCCATTAAAATAGGGCGCAGAAACTCTATGGAAACCTTAACTAATACTAACCCTCTTGAATGCCATTGCATCTTTTCTTGAAAAACCACATCAATGTAATGCGTGCGGGCAAGATCATAATAATTTTGATAAACAGAGTTATTTACATGCGATAAAAAATCAAAATCATTAAAACGTATTTGAACCGGAGTTATTTGGTGGTAAACAAATTTACTGTGCATCTTGACTGTTTTGGAATTCAATATCAAGTTCTTCATAAACTGAATTTTGACTCTTAAACTCAGGCACAATTTCTTTCATTTTTCTTACGATTTCGAAATTGTTATGTTTTTTCTGCAGTTTAATTAATCCCAATATTTTTTCTTTGGTATCCTCAAAATTATTGTCAGTTACTTTTGCGATCATAATTTTTGAGTGGTAAGTAGGAACAGTGTCTTCTTTCTTACAAAGCAGTTCTTCATATAATTTTTCACCTGGTCGAAGCCCCGTAAATTTTATCTGTATATCTTTTCCTATATCTAGGCCTGAAAGCTTTATCATTTTTTTGGCTAAATCGATTATTTTAACTGATTTTCCCATATCGAAAATAAAAATTTCACCACCATTGCTCATAGCTCCAGCCTCAAGAACAAGTTGACAAGCTTCTGGGATAGTCATAAAATAACGGGTAACTTCAGGATGAGTAACGGTAACCGGACCGCCTTTTTCAATTTGTTTTTTAAATCGAAGAATTGCTGAACCGTTTGATCCTAATACATTACCAAATCGGGTAGTTATAAAATTAGTTTTACTTACCTGATTAAATGCCTGGATATACATTTCTGCAATTCGTTTTGAAGCACCCATAACATTGGTTGGATTTACGGCTTTGTCAGTCGAAACCATTACAAATTGCTCGACATTATAGTCGTTCGACATATCTGCAATAATTTTGGTTCCCATGATATTCGTTCTCAATGCTTCTGTAGGGTTATTTTCCATCATGGGAACATGCTTATAAGCGGCTGCATGAAAAACAATCGTAGGTTTATATGTTTCAAAAAGACGTTTAACTCGATATTCATCGGCAATATTTCCAATAACAATTTCAAAATTGAAAAAGTTGTATTTCTCTTGCAGATCTAATTCCATATCGTATAATGGAGATTCGGCCTGGTCAAAAAGAATAATCTTTTTAGGATTAAAGGAAATCAATTGTCTCACAATTTCGCCACCAATGGACCCGGCTGCACCAGTAACAAGAATGCATTTATTAAGTAAGATTTTTTTGATTTTATTTACATCCAGCACAATTGGAGGTCTTTCGAGGAGGTCTTCGATTTTTATTTCTTTTATTTGATTAAAGCTAAGTTCTCCATTTATCCATGTATTTATATCGGGTACCGAAAGAACCTTTATGTCTAATTGCAGACATCGCTCAATAATATTTTGTTTTTCTTCTGTTGATATTTTTTCTTTTGCGATAATAAGCTTTTCTACAGTGTCTTTGGAAAGCAGGCTTTCTAAACTATCTGGATGGTAAATGGTAACACCTTCTAACGTTTTTCCAATATTTGACAGATTGGTATCAAGAAAAGCAAAAACTTTATGTTTACTTTCTGCGTCCCGGTCAAGAGTTCTCTTGGTTACTACACCAAATTGCTCTGCGCCATAAATTATAATATTAGTTTTTTCTTTGGAGGGATTATACAGCTCGAAATAAAGGATTTTTGTCATTAATCTAAATGTTGACAAAAAGAATATCGTGGCTAAAAAATCGATAGCAACAACAGAAAAGGGAATTAAAAAGGTTCCATCAATTAGGTAAAAATGGGCTAGATTTATAGCCATAAAGATTAGGGTACCTGTAATAGAAACCTTGAAAACGCGCTCAGTATCTTTTGCTCCAGAATATCTTATTATTCCAGCATATGTTTTGAAAATTATAAAGGTTAACGATCTAACAAAGAGCACAAAGGGGATTATAAACTTCATTGCTTCTATGTAGTTCGCAGGAATTTCAAAGTTAAACCTGAGCAAAAAGGCTAGGGATATTGATACTGCACAAATACCAAGATCGATTAAAAAAACAATCCATCTGGGCACATATGATTTAGGAAATGGGAACATACCTTTTACAAAATGTTTTTAGTTTGATTAACAAACAAAAATAATGAAATTATTGCAGCATTATCATTTTTGCCCCGTCTTTTGTAAAAACAAGAAAAACTAATATCAAAAATTATGAAAACAAAATCTATTAAAACCTTGCTGGTTATCATTCTTTTAACTGGATTTGGAACCCAACTTGCATCAGCAAGTTTGCAGGATATCAAAAAAGAAAATAGAAATGTAAGTGAATTCTCATCAGTTGTTTTTGCTATTTCTGGTGACCTTTATTTATCTCAAGGAGATAAAAACGAGGTTATTATAGAAGCTGAAGAAGATGTTCTCGAAAAAATCGTTACTGAAGTAAAAGGTACAACCTTAATTATTGAATTTGAAAAGTGGTATAATCAGCACGGTAATGGTAAGATTAATGTTTATATTACCACAAAAAGTATAGAAGAAATAACATTGACAGGTAGCGGAAAAATAGTAAATAAAACAAAAATCAATTCGCCAGAATTGGACTTGGTGCTAACTGGAAGTGGTTCAATAAGATTGGATAATTTAACAACTCAACATGTTAAAACGATTATTTCTGGTTCTGGTGAAATAAAGATTAAAAGTGATGTTAAAGCTAAATCATTAGATGCTGTTATTACAGGATCAGGTAATATTGATGCTTCAATGCTTAGCTTTGTTGATGCTGATCTTACGATTACAGGTTCTGGAAATATTATTGCGAGTGTAATCGATAAGTTAGAAGCATCCATTACGGGTAGCGGTAAAATAATATATACTGGGAAACCATTAATTGATGCAAATATTACGGGTAGCGGGAAAATAGTAAATGGAAACTAAAAAAAGCGCCATTAGGCGCTTTTTTACTTTCTAATTATCACAATCTCCCCATTTATGCCAAGCTTAATAATACCCGAAGGGCTGTTTTGTGTTAAATCATCTTGTCGCCATTTAACTACATAATTAACCGACTGAATTATTTCATCGTTGATCTCATCAAAATTAGCCGGTGTTTTATGACTACTAATATTTGCTGAGGTTGAAACAATTGGCTTTCGAAATCTTTCAATTAATTTTTTATTAAAAAGGTCTTTGGATACACGAATACCAATGGTTCTATCTTCGGGAATAAGATTTTTTGCCAAGTTTCTGGCTTCTGGATATATAATCGTAAGTGGTTTATCAGTTAGATCTATTAAATCCCATGCAATATCAGGCATTTCTTTTATGTACGAAGGAATCTTATTTGCATTATCAAGTAAAATAAGCATACTTTTTTGATCGGACCGTTGTTTAATTTCATAAATACGGGCAACTGCTTTCTCGTTGGTAGCATCACAACCTAAACCCCAAACAGTATCTGTAGGATATAAAATTACGCCTCCGGTTTTTAAAACTTCGAGTGCTTTTAATAAATCTGCATTAAAATCATTTATTAATTCCATATGGTGTAAAAGTTGTTTTGTTTTCAATTACCTGATTTAAATATTCCATGTTTGCCTTATCGCGTTCAAGCTTTTTATGAAACAAATGATATTGTATAGCAAGATGTTTAACCGTTTTTACTTTTTTTCCGGCATTTCTTAGTCTGTACTCTAAATCTGTATCTTCACCAACCGCTGGTTTTAAGTATCGCTCATCAAAACCATTCACATCAAGAATATCCTTTTTAAATAATGAAAAATTACTTCCAAGAACACCCTTGTCCTTTTTATTTAGTCTTTTTCTTATATTTTTATTGCTAAAGTATATGGCATTCTCAAGATGTGATCCTCCAATAAAAGATTTAAACAGAAAGCCTATAATGGCAAACTTCCTTTCTAAAGATCCATTTTTTACATTATTGTAAGTAAGTTGTTCAGATACATATTTTGATAGGTTTGATCTTCGTCCTGCCAGAATAGTGTTCATTTCCTTATTCATATAATGTTCTGAAACAAAATTTTTATGTGGTACGCAGTCTCCATCAACAAATATTAAATAATCCGAATTTGATTCCATGATGGCTTTATTCAGAATCATGTTTTTTCTCCAGCCTAAGTCTTCGTGCCAAATATGTCGAATGTGCAATGGGGTAGTACTTATATAACTCTTTAATTTATTTATGATTTCTTCATTTGATCCATCATCTGCAATAAGAATCTCGAAATTTTTGAAGGATTGCCTTTCAAAACCTGCTAAAACAAGTTCGAGAAACCTAAAATTATTATAAAAGGAAATGACAACCGTTACATCAAATTTTTCCATTATTTTATCAATCTTCTAAAAAAGTATTTAATGTCCTTTAATGCAAATATAAATCTTTTGGTTATGCTTTTTTCCTGAAATTCTTTTGGTAAAATTTTGTTTACTCTATGGCCAACGAGCCTTATCCAGGTTCTTGAAACTTTTCCATCAATAGCATCAATTATCGATCCGAAATCAAACAGCTGAATATCCAGATTTTTATTCCATAATCGTTTGGCTACTACTTTTGTGGCTGCACCTGCTGAAATTATTGCCAGTTCAATATTAAAACAATTTTTTTCAATCTGAGGCCACCAATCATCAATAGTACTATATGCACTTTTAGGCGGTACATTAATATAATAATCGATTTTACCATAAAGTTTTTCTGCAGATTCTTTGTCTGTGTTGCCAACAAACATTTTCTTTTTAGGTCTGATATGTTTTTCCAAAAAGGCATATACCAATTTAGGTTTAAATACCGATAAATAGTGAAATGTAATTGGGTTGTAAAAATCCAGAGATAAATTATCAGAGAATTTTAAAATTGCATTTTCAAGCTCTGCATTAAAACTGTAGTTTGCAAATACGCCTTCAGACATTCCTTTTTCATTGGGCATATTAATGGCAATAGCTTTTATGTAGTTAGGATGTTGAATAGAAAAAGCTTCTGTCATTTCTTTTATAAGCTCAGGAGAATTTACTTGATTTCTTCTGCTTCTGCCCATCATATCAAACACTTCGCCGTCGCCAAATCGCACAAAAAAAACACGTTTATCATAGTTTAATTTAGAATCGAGATAAGCTATCGTTTCCAGAGTTGTTTTTGTGTTTATTTTTCTCATCAGTATTTATGTAATGGGTTTCTGTTAAGATTTTTTAATCTTATCAGATGGCTTAAGCAATTGCTGTTTTGCAGTGTGATTCGGAAGATGATTCTATTTATTTTTTAACAGGTTATAATTTTTAAAAGTAAAAATTGTTTTATGCAAAATGTAATTCTCAATAAAAGAAAGAACCTGGTATTTAAATCTTTCGTGTTTAAATTTTTGGCGTTTTGTATTTCTGGTTTTTAAATCATCTCCCCAGTTAAAGCTCAGAATTCTATCTTTCATTACAGCAGGATGCGATTCTTTGAATTCTCTTATTTTATTTACATCGCCATAATCAAATTCAATTTTCCCCATTTTATCAGCACCTTCATTTCCTCTATGATTTCTGGCTAACGAAACCATTTTCTTTTTCATAATTAATGGTGATCGTACCCATCCATAATGATAAATATGAGCATCAACTTCTGCAACATTTAGTTTAAAAGTATCTTTTTGAACGCGGTAATTTAGTCCGTCAAATTGAGGTATTCTTCTAAATGATTGTGCCGATTCCCAACTATGAATCTGAGGATCGTTTTTTACCATCCGAATTTCGTGCTTATACCAGCTATGTGAGTAATGATAATGGTTGTAATCGCCCCAAAAGTGATAATATTTAAACAATAATCCTTCAACTTCTTTATCATCTAATAAATCTTCACATTTTTTTCGAATAGCAGGAAAATCTTTTTCATGAATAAGTTCATCGGCCTGAAGATATAGCAACCAGTCGCCAGTACAATTTTCTTTTGCAATATCTGTCTGATGAGCATGCTCCATACCTCTTGGGTATTTTTCAATATCCCATACGGTATTAATTATTTTAATCTTATCAGATTTAATTTCTTCGATTAGTTTTCTTGAGTTGTCATCCGGATCGCTATCACCCAACACAACGATAAATTCATCAACCAGAGGTAATGCAGAAAGTATTGATTCTTTTACTGGGTATCCAAGCTTTTCGGCATTTTTCGACATGGTAAATCCGCTAATTTTCATCGGTATTTAAATTTTAAATTCTTTGTAAAGATATGAATTATCAAAAATAAGTAATTTATATTTGTTATAATTAAATTCAATCCTGCGAATGATACAAATAAGTGCCGTAATAATAACCCTGAACGAAGAAAGAAACATTAAACGATGCCTTGAATCTATTCGCGATGTGGTTGATGAGATTGTGGTGATTGATTCCTTCTCTACTGATAAAACCAAAGAAATTTGTGAATTCTACAATGTTCAGTTTATTGAAAATAAATTTCAAGGTTATTCAGCACAAAAGAATTTTGGAATAAAAAAAGCAAAGCATCAATATATCCTATCTCTTGATGCTGATGAGGAATTATCTGAAGAGTTAAAAAAATCAATTTTGGCTGTAAAAAGTAACTGGAAATATGATGCTTATTCGTTTAATCGCTTATCAAATTATTGTGGTAAATGGATTCGGTTTGGAGGATGGTATCCTGATCAGAAAATCCGACTTTGGGATTCGAAAAAAGGAAACTGGGGTGGATTTAAGGTTCACGAAGAACTGATATTTACTAAAAAAGTAATCACAAAACACCTAAAAGGCAATTTATTACATTATACCTATTACAGTATTGATGAACACGTTATTCAAACGAATAAGTATTCCACAATTCTTGCTTCTTCGTATTATGAAAATGGAAGATCAATTGCTTTTTTAGGTGTAATAATTCGATCAATATGGAGATTCATAAGAGATTATATTATAAAATTTGGATTTTTATGCGGATTATCGGGGTTGATTATTGCAGTTATTGCATCAACAGAAGTATTTTTAAAATATGTTAAACTTAAAAAACTTATTGCAAAGCCATTTCAACCAGATAATAAAAATATTTGTTTTCTTAACTCGAATAGAGTATGGGGTGGTGGTGAAAAATGGACGATCGATATTGCACTTCATTTATCAAAATTAGGATATAATGTATTAATTATAACCTACAAAAATTCTGCATTATTTAACGAAGTACGAAAACATGAATTAGAACTGGAGCTTAAAAGCATAAAAGTTAAAACATACAGTTTTATTAATTTTTATCGTCGTAATAGATTTAAGAGGATTCTTAAGGCATTTAATATTGGAATTCTATTTTTAAATCTTTCAAATGATTTAAAATTTGGAGCTAATGCGGCGCATAAATTGAGAGTTAATAAAATTATTTACCGAAGAGCAATTCCAAAGCCAATTGAACGAAGATGGTATTATAAGTATTTGCTTACTAAATGTATAGATACAATTATAACCAACTCTGAGCATTCGAAAAGGGGTGTTTTATTAAATTACTCTGATATTATTAATAATGATTTTGTTAAAGTTATTTATAA
>JAIFLC010000089.1 GCA_020049295.1 Bacteroidota bacterium | reverse complement strand
TTTCTTAAAAAATGAAAATGATAAAAAACAACCTTAAATTGAATATTACCATTTATTGTTTTTCCAAACAACTGACCATCATGCTTATAAAATTGATACTGTTGGATATTCCAGGGAGCCACACCTCCACCAAGAAACTTAAGGTCACAAACATTAGGATAGTTTTTTTCAAACAATTCTAAATATTTCTGATCTCCAAACCTGCCTTCTTCGTGCTTAGAGTAGCACCATTCTAAACATAAATCAATCCACCAATTTAGAATATTGATCCCATTTTCAGAATTTCGAAAATACATAAATCCTGCACAATACTTGCCATTTGTATTTGAAAAATCATATTCTTTAGTAAATCGATGATCTGTAAGCATTACATCGTTTTGTCCTAATTCTTCAAACAATAGTTCGGGATCATTAAAAAAGTAAAGGTCAGAATCAATATATGTACAATGATCTAAATTAAAATTATCAAAACAATATTTTATTGAAGGGCCTTTACAAGTCCAACAATACTCGCCTACACTTCGGGTTGATTTAATACTTAGTAATTCATTTGTTTCAATTTCATTAACTGAAATAATTGTTGCATATTTCAATTTCATTTTCAACAATATTTCATAAGATATATCATCGAAAGCGACAATATACAAATGAAAATCATTACTATTCTTTTCTAATGATTGATATAAAACTAAACCTTTAGAAAGATAGCTTGAATCGAATAATGTGCAAAAATTCAACATAAAATTAATTTAAATAAATTCTTTTCTTAATGTAAAAATTCTTTCCGTATCCAAAAAAACGAAAAACACGATTGACTACTTTTTTCCAAATGGGGTTTCCTTTTGGATAATAACCAGAATAAAACGAATTAATTATTCTGCTATCTTGATATATAATATCCAAAAGCGTTGGATTTTTTACAGCTAAATCAGTGTTTTTTCGTTGATTCTCTACATCTTTGCTATGAGTACCACTACCATCAAACCCAACATTATCAATATATGAAATACAAGGTGCGATTGTAACAGCATGATGAATAAAATGTGAAAAGACAAAACGAATTGCCCACGAATCAATTTTTTTCTCCTGTTGTAAAATTAGCAATTGAGTTAAATCTTCTCCTCCTCTGTTAAATGCTTTAATTTGTTCCTGATTATTTAAAAAAGAGGGTAAAAAATCCAAAGACCATTTGACTTTTTTCCACCTGTCAGACCATGTAGCCCAACCAGTAGAAAACGGACGCAAAGAAGCGAATACATCGTATTTGTAGTCTTCAGGTATATGGAAATTAGAATATGGCGGACGATCAGCCGATATTGAAAAAACTGATTTGTATTCATCGTAATAATTCAGGCAATTATTCATATATTTTAAAAAATACCTTGAAGACACAAGGTCATCTTCTAAAACAATGGCTTTTCCGTGTTTTTCAATAATTTCGGATACGCCGTTAATGATTGAATTTGCCAAACCTTTATTTTTTTCGTTTTCAATTATAATGGTTTTCTTACACCATTCATTTTTTCTAATTACATTTCTGACTTCTTCAATCTTTTGTTTTTGTTCAGTTGTGGCATCATCCTTTGCACCATCACAATAAATATAGAGAATACTTTCATTTGCAAGCTCATTTTGCATTAATGCGTTAAGAGTTTGCTCTGTATGCCACGGACGATTATACACAAAAAGAATTATCGGCGCTAAATCAATCATTGAATAATTATTATATTTATTAGTTTGAAAATAGTATCAATACTTATTAAAAATATTTTTATCATATAGTTGGTATAAAGGCTCAAAATAATAATGAGTTAAACCTGACCTGAAATTATTTTTTAGTAATTGATATTATTAAATTTAAAGTATTTAGTCTTGTATTATTGTAATTCAAAAAAACGTTTAGTTTATTGAAATTAGAATTCATAATTTTTCAAAATCTATTTAAAGTCTCAACTACACGGTAAATTTCATTTTCAGTATGACCATAAGAAATTGGTAAACTTAATGTCGTATTATGTATTTTCTCAGCAATAGGATAATCACCTGCGACTAAACCTTGCAAAGCTTTCTGCTTATGAGGTGGTATAGGATAATGAATTTCTGTTTTAATTCCATTTTCTAATAAATACTTTTTTAAATCATCCCTTTGTGAATGGCGTATATTAAAAATGTGATAAACATCAAAATAATCATCCGAAACAACCGGACAAATAAAATCCTTTTTAAGTTCAGATAAATATATATTTGCCAATTTTCGCTTAAAGTGGATTATTTCGTTTAAATATTTTAGTTTTACTGAAAGCATCGCCGCTTGAACTTCGTCTAATCTGGAGTTATAACCCAGATAGTCATTTTGATATTTTACTCTTGATCCATAATTTCGCAATGCTTTAAATTTTTGTGCTAAGTCATCATCAAAAGTCGTAATGGCTCCTGCATCACCAATAGCCCCTAAATTTTTGGTGGGGTAAAACGAAAAAGCACCAATCCCAAATGTTCCTACCTGATTACCCTTAAATTTAGCACCATGAGCCTGAGCACAATCTTCAACTAAAGCCAATTTATATTTATTGGCAATTTTCATGATTGCATCCATATTACAACTTTTACCATACAGATGCACAACCATTATTGCCTTTGTTTTTGATGTAATCTTTTCTTCAATTAAGTCCGGATTTATATTGTAAGTATTCAATTCGGGTTCAACCAATACAGGTTTTAAATTACAATGAATAATTGATAAAATTGAAGCAATATAGGTATTTGAAGGCACAATTACTTCAGATCCAACCGGGAAATCGTAAACTTTCAAAGCCAGTATTAATGCATCTAATCCCGAAGCAACTCCAATAGAATGTTTAGCTTGGGTAAAAAGGGCAAACTCGTTTTCAAAAGTTTCTACTTTATTACCCAATATATACCAGCCACTATTTAATACCGATTCAAATGCATGAATAAAAGCATCGTTAAATTCCTTATTAGAATTCAGTAGATTTTCATATTCAATTATAGGGCTCATAGATATAATCATTAGAGTCAAATAATTCTGATGTTAACACCATTAATATGGCATCAGGTGTAAAATCAAACATAATATGCCAATCTTCAGGATAAAGTACTAAGCATTTATCAGGTCTATCTAAAACATAATCTGAGGTAGATTTACCATTATCACAGTGAATAGAACAACTACCTTTAATACAAATTGCAGCCTGTATAGTTTTATGATGACGATGTCCACCCCGTACCGAATCATTTACACCATAAATATAAAAAATACGTTTAATCTCAAATGGAATAACTTTTTCAATTACAGTAAGATTTCCCCGCGAATCAGAGAATGTTTTTAAATTGATAATTCTGTTCATTTTCTAAGCCATATAATTTTATTATTTTTAAAAAAATTCTTTAGAAAATGTGCAATTAATTTATACCATTTATAGTCTATTCTTAACGAACCCAAACTATCGAAATCTGAATTGATTAATTTGATATTCCTATCTATTTGTTTAAGTTTATCGATATATGGTCGGTAAATTATTTTTCTAATAGATTTAGATATTAAATAATGACCGAAAATAAATTCGTTGAAACGAATAAAGTCGTGGTTCTTCAAATTATGAAAATGATAAAAAATAAGTTCAAATGGCTTTTTTGTTTCAATTTCTACACCAACATATTTTTCGTTTTTTACAAATATATTATATTGTTGTACATTCCAGGGAGCAACACTGCCTCCTATATTATTTAAAACGTGTATACCTTCAAAACGTGTTGTCCAATCATTCAAATACATTTGATCTCCAAACTTACCATCTTCAAGTCGGTTATAACACCATTTTAAACATTCATTTCTCCACCACCCCAATATTTTCATACCATTTTTTGTATTCTTAAAACACATAAATTGAACACAGTATTCACCGGAATTTTCACTTTGGTCATATATAGGAGTATATCGATGACTTGTTAACAAAACATCCTTATTACCCATCTCATCAATCAGAACCTTAGGATTGCCGAAAAAGAATAAATCGGCGTCAATATAAGTGCAATCTTCAATTTTATAATTTTTCAGACAATATAATATTGTTGATGAAGTGCATGTCCAACAATATTCTGCAACTGTACGCGTTGGTTTTACTTTTAACAAGTCATTATCTTCAAATTCAGCTAGTGTGATAATAGTTACATATTCTAATTTGAAATTGGATAATATCGAATTTGAAATATCATCAAATGCAAATATATATAAGTGAAAACTTGGACTAAATTTCCGTAATGAATCATACATTACAAGACCTTTAGCTAAATAATTTGAATTAAATAATGTACAAAAATTTTGCATAATAATGTTGCATAAAATATTGTAAAAAAATATCAAAACTTTACACCAGCTTACTATCCACCAGGGTATTCAAACCTCAATTATTCTAAATCAATAATAAAAAAAATCTCATTTTTTTGGAAAATTATTCAACAAACTTCAATTACAATTTCAAACGAAAATTCCCAAAAAATCCATAATTCGTAAAACAAAAGTAAACATTTAAAATTTAAATTTCAGCTTACTATACAAAAAGCCATGTGGAAATTTATGTTTTCTTTAACTTTGAAATAATCTTTGTAGCTATTTCCTTATTTACTGCCAAACTGATAAAATCTATCTAAAAATTTTTGGATTAATAATTATGCTCAATTTTTCTACTATCTGTAATATTTTCAAAAATTTCTAACATCTTCAATTTAATTTTTATGTTTAATTATTGCATTACTTAATCCACAAAGCTAAAAACAAGAATTAATATTGCCTGGCAAAAAGCACATTACATTATTGCTTCAATAGATTGCTCTTTGTGGAGTTTAATCCTATAATTAAAAGAAGTACTTCAGTATCTGAATCAGTTAATCTATTTTTTAAATAAAAGGGAAATTAATCTATCTGCCAACATTGAATTAAAAAATACATGATCAGACTTAATGATTTTATAATTGTATTTTTTATTAATTTCATTTATAAAGTCCAAAGGAGGAGTAAATCCTCTTTTTTTCGCATATAGAATGTAATCCGGAACAATTCCTTTTAAAACTTCCTTTAAAAAATACTTGGGTTCACTTGGATTAAATTTATACTCTAATGGCAAAGATAAAATAAATTCAACCAACTTATAATCTATTAAAGGAGAACGAATTTCAACCGAATTACCCATACCTTGTCTATCAGTCAGATACAAACAAAGTGTTGTCATAAATGTATTAAATGTAGATGTGTATAATTGATCTATTTCAGCCTTTCCATCTTCATATGAAATGTGAACATCAACATCCTTAAATTTAATTTCTTCAGAATTGATATCTAAAACAGCTGTTTCAGCAAATTTTATATAATCATCGTATGTCCAATGAACTGTTGTTTTATCATTAATTTTATTAGGATAGCCTCCGTATAAAACATACTTCCAATTTCTTCTTAAAAATTTCAGAAATGCCTTCTTTCTTTCAATTCCCTTCCATGGAAAGAAAGACTGATGCTGATGTTTAAGTTTTAAAGATTCTGCTGTCTTATTTAATTCCGGATATCCATAAAACAATTCATCACCTCCCAAACCACCTAACAATACTGTAAATCCTAAAGCTTTTGCTTTTTTATACAATGCCCATTGCGACATAGATGATACGTCACAAACCGGTTCGTCAATAAACTGAGAGTACTCCAAAAATATATCTTGAAAGTCAGCCGCATCAAGTTCCACTTCATGATAAATTAATCCCTTTTCTTCAGCAAATCGCTTGGCAACTTCCCTTTCATCACAATCATACTGACCTTTGTAACCCGCAGTTATAACATGCACTTCACGTCCGGATTCTTTTGCTAAAGCTGCAACAGCACTTGAATCAATCCCGCCGCTTAACAACACAGCCACAGGCACGTCACTCCTTAAACAAATATTGACTGACTCACGCATGAGACGAAGAACTTCATTTTTTGCTTCTTCAATAGTTCCGGTATAAGTCGGCTTTATTTCGCGAGCCCAATACTTATGTATTTCGAGTCCTTTTTCGTCTGTTAAAGCATATTCTCCAGCTTGCAAACGTTTAATTTGTTCTATGTAAGTATTTTTTAAATCATATGGATAGTTATATCTGATTGACTCGGCTAATGCATGAGCATTTATTTGAGGTTTATCAATAAAATATTTTAATATTGCTTTTAATTCAGTACAAAATACAATGCCGGTTGGCAACTGCGAATAATAAAGTGTTTTCTCACCAACTCTGTCACGAGCAGTAAATAGCTGTTTTGTTTTTGTGTTCCACAAACAAAAAGCAAACATACCACGTAAAT
The DNA here is from genome assembly GCA_020049295.1 of Bacteroidota bacterium. Classification (GTDB taxonomy): domain Bacteria; phylum Bacteroidota; class Bacteroidia; order Bacteroidales; family UBA12077; genus UBA12077. The sequence continues at coordinate 2,467 of JAIFLC010000089.1, read as the reverse complement.
GATTCAAACATTGAACTCCATATTCTTCATACAAATGCAAAATAGTTTCTGAATCACTATCCGACCTAAAAACATGTCCTTTGGCAACTAAATCTTCTTTGAGTTCAATATAGTTATATATTTCGCCGTTACATATTAAAACAAGTGTTTTGTCTTCATTAAAAAGCGGTTGTTTTCCATTTTCTAATCCAATTATGGATAAACGGGTATGTGCCAAACCGCATGTATCATCAGTCCAAACTCCTTTTTCGTTTGGACCACGATAATACATCTCTTTATTCATTGAGTCAAGCTTTTCTAAATCAACCGGACTAATTTCTGTGAATCTATATATTGCTGAAATTCCACACATTAATTTTGTTTCTTGAATTTTTGTTTGAAAACAACCATTTTATAAATGGTTTTTATTATTAAATCTAAAAACTTTTTAGTTTTTACCCACGAATATACTTCCATGGATTTTTTTTCCTTTCTCCAATTTTCATAATCAGGTAAAAATTTTTCAAAGTTCGACTGAGATAAAATCTGTTTTATTTCATTCTTATATTCATCCGTGTTATGTTCCTTACTCGAAATACCATCAAGGTTATAATCGGAAATTACTAAATTCAGGATGCTTGTTGATGCCAGATTTATAATTATTGAACGATACCAAAAATCAATATCGGAGTTATATTTAAAATCCTCACGATAAAGACCAATTTCACTGAACAAGCTACGCTTTATCAATGTTGATTGATGAGCTAATCCCTCATCCAATAATGTTCCAAAAGTAATGTTTTCAGGAGGATTTGAAGTCCAAACTACTTTTCCGTTTTCTGAAACATTACATCTTCCGCATAAAATATCTGCTGAATTATTTTTAGAAAATATTTTTCCTAACACTTCATTGTCGACCAAAAAATCTCCTGAATTTAAAAATAAAACATATTCACCGGTAGCAATTTTCAATCCCTTGTTCATAGCCTGATAAACACCTGTATCAGTTTCACTTATCCATTTATACGAACTAAAACAATCATTATCAAATGATTTTATAATATCCACATCATTATCAGTCGAAGCACCATCAACTACTATATATTCAAAATCCCTGAAAGTTTGAGTGCATACACTTTCCATGGTCTTTTGCAATCCTTTAGCATTATTGCGATTAACAGTGATGATTGATAGATTATATGGCATAAAAAATTGAAATATACTTGTTTTTGTCAATTTTCCGATATTTATTGTTACAAAGAAAATCTAACAATTCAAATTCAGTTTTTTTAATCCTGAACATCTTGAAAAGAAACCTCACCGCTTTTGCTTTTTTAGAAAACAATTTTACTTTATCTTTACTTAATTGCTCAAATAACCAAATATTGATGTTTTGATCAAACTGCTTATATAAATTTAAAAATTCAACACTTCTTTTCTCACCTCCGGTACCCGTTTTATATGTAGCATGTTCTCTATAAATACTTAAAGCTCTATTCGTATAAAGAAATTCTGTTTCTAATAATTCTGCCCGAATAAACCATTCCCAGTCAAATACAAAATGATATTTTTCATTCAAAATACCGGTTTTGTCCCATGTTTTTCTTGTCCAAAATGTAGATGGTTGTGTTATATAATCAGCATCGAGTAAACTCATTGAATTTTTATAACTAATAATATCACTACCTCTTAATTCTATACCCGAAGTTTTATAATCGGAATAATGAATGCAATTACCTGAAAATATTTGAGCTTTATTGACATCGATACTTTCAGCAATGTATAATAAAATTCCGGGCATGTACATATCATCACTATTCAACCAACACAAAATATCACCAGTTGCATATTTAAACCCTTTGTTTATCGCTTGTGCTTGGCCTTCATCTTTTTCGCTAACCCAGTATGTAAGTTTGTCTTTATATTTTTTAATAATATCAACCGAATTGTCACTACTGCCTCCATCAATAATAATGTATTCTAAATTGGGATAATTTTGTCCCAAAACAGATAAAATAGTTTGCTCTAAATATTGTCCCTGATTAAACGAAGGAGTAATCACAGATATTTTAGGCGTATTAAGCATTGGTCTCTCTTTTAATTAGATTTCTATTAACAAAAATACCATCAACTTGCAATAGTTTTCCTGTTTCAGGGTTTCGGATTCCATTTTCAAGGGTAAATAATTCAAAACCCAACTCCTGCAAATAATTCACCATTTCAACAAATAGTACTTCTTTATCGTATAAAGGTTCTATTGATATTTCAAGTTGCAGTAGTGTTATCTTTTTAAGTGACTGAAGTGCACCTAACAATACATTCTTTTCGAATCCTTGAGTATCAATTTTCATCATAACTATTTCATCATCCTTACAGTATTTTTCATAAATACTATCCAAGCACTTTATTTGTATAGTTTCTTCCGAAACATAATTAGAATTAGCATCAAAAGCTATATGCGATGGTAAAATTTCTAATAAAGAACTGC
>JAIFLC010000109.1 GCA_020049295.1 Bacteroidota bacterium | reverse complement strand
ATGACCATTGAGCAGGCACAGATTTTTGCGTTGCAGCGCTATAAAATTGCCCGCGAGGCAGTTCAGTTTATTGGTGATTTAATGACAACCTACGGCTTCCTGCCATCAAGTGGTGATGGTTCCGAAACGCTTGTTATTGCTGATACAGAAGAGATTTGGGTTCTCGAAGTATTTGGTGTTGGTGCCGGATGGACACCGGAAAGTGGAAAACCTGGAGCTATTTGGGCAGCACAGCGATTACCCGAAGATCAGGCAACCATGATTCCTAATTTCAGCATTATAAAAGAGATTAATGCCAGCGATAAAGACAACTTTATGGTTTCGGCAAATTACATGCAAGAAGCAATTGATCGAGGTTGGTATGATCCTGCTTCAGGAAAACCATTTGTTTGGCAGGAAATATACGCACCACTGCCAGCTGAGTATGCTACAAGCCGATTCTGGTTGTTTCATCAAACCTTTGCACCAAATTTAAAACATTGGCCAGATCGTTTTTTGAAAGGAAATGTATATAAAGGAATTAGCCCTTATTTCCAGATTGTTGAGCCCTTATCGATTTATCCCTTTTCTATTGTTCCTGAGAAAAAGATATCGGTTCAGGATGTTATCGCTTTTCAACGATCGGTTTATGATGGCACAATATACGATATGACAGCAGATCCAAACTGGTTGGTTCCGGATGGAAAAGGAAATTATGTTAAAAGTCCGTGACACCGTGGACATTATGGAATGGTGTTGCAGCTTCGCGGTTGGTTACCAAACGAAATTGGTGGTGTTTATTGGGTTTACCTGGATAATCCTTATTTTAGTCCGTATGTACCAATTTATGCAGGAAATTTATCAGTTGCAGAAACCTATAATATTTATGATCCAAATAAATACGACGAAAAATCAGCACGTTGGGCAATCGATTTTGTGGATAATCTTGCCAATCTTAAATTCCAGTTGGCTATTAAAGATGTTTGGGCTGTAAGAGATCCTTTTGAAGAAAAGATCTTTTCCGGACAAGCAAAAATTGAGGAAGAAGCATTGAAACTTTATAAGAAGAATCCCAAAGCAGCACAGGAATATTTAACCAATTATTCGAATGGATTAATGAATGATGTAACTAAAATGTTTATTGATTTAAGAAATACCTTAATTGTAAAATATACCAATAATCAGGAGTGATATCATTTTTAAAAAATTAGAGAAACCTTAGTTAACCCTAAGGTTTTTTTATTATCTAATTATTTTAGAATTTAAAATCTCGATCCAAAATTAGTTAAACAAGTTAATTTGATTACAAAATCTTAAATACATCTAATAAATTTATTACTTTTGTTTCCATGTGATGGAGTTCACTATTAACCGCAATAATGCTAATAACTCCTATTATAATAATTCATTTGTGATTTTATAATGTTTGGCATCAATTCTTATAAACCTTTTAGAAAATATCATCTTATAATCATCACAAAAAAATGCAAGAAAAACTTACTTTATTTGATTATTCGATTTAATTAATAAAGGCTAAAAACAGTACATTTATAATTGTTAAACTTAAAATAATAGACTATGGAAATTCAATCAGTAGAAGCAATCGAAATTCTTGATTCAAGGGGAAATCCTACCATTGAAGTAGATTTAGAACTTGAAGATGGCACATGTGCCAGAGCAATGGTTCCAAGTGGAGCATCAACAGGCGAACGCGAAGCATGCGAGCTACGCGATGGCGACAAAAAACGTTATGGCGGCAAAGGAGTACTTAAAGCCGTAGAGAATGTAAATAAAATAATTGCAAATGAGATTGAAGGTAAAAGCTTTGTAAGTCAACGAGAACTTGATTATTACATGATTGAGCTTGATGGAACAGCGAACAAATCAAAACTTGGTGCAAATGCTATTCTTGCAGTATCAATGGCATATGCCAGAGCTGAATCGATGAGTGCTGGCATTCCATTATACCAATATTTGGGAGGAAGTAATGCTCACCTATTACCTGTTCCTTGCATGAATATTATTAATGGAGGTAAACATGCCGATAACAATGTCGATTTTCAGGAATTTATGATTGCACCACATGGCGCAAAAACATTTGCTGAATCGCTTCGTATGGGTGTTGAAGTTTTTCATTCGTTAAAAGATGTATTAAAGAAAAAAGGTTATAGCACCGGCGTTGGCGACGAAGGAGGCTTTGCTCCCGACCTTAAATCAAATGACGAAGCTGTAGAAGTAATTCTCGAAGCTATTACCAAAGCTGGTTATAAGCCAGGAAAAGAAGTTAGTATTTGTCTTGACCCCGCTGCCAGTGAATTATGGGAAAAGGGAAAATACAAAATGTTTAAAAGTACAGGGAAATTTCTTACAAGTGATCAACTCATTAAACTATGGGAAAACTGGGTAAAACAATATCCTATTGTATTAATTGAAGATGGTTTGGCTGAAAACGACTGGAATGGTTGGAAAAACCTTACTCAAACACTTGGTAAAAAAATTGAAATAGTTGGTGATGATATTTTCTGTACCAATAAAAAGATATTAGCTGAAGGTATTGAAAAAGGTGTAGCTAATTCAATTCTTATTAAATTGAACCAAATTGGTACGGTTACTGAAACACTAGAGACCATTGAAATGGCATACAAAAACAATTACAATTGTTTTATATCGCATCGTAGTGGCGAAACTGTTGATAGTTTTATTGCAGATTTAACAGTAGCAGTAAATGCTGGCCATTTAAAAACAGGTAGCGGATGCCGTGGCGAACGCGTTGAGAAATTTAACCAATTAATGCGAATCGAGCATGAACTTGGCAAAGCTTCTCAATTTGCAGGAAAAAAAGCGTTCAAAAACTTATCATAGTTTTTATTGAAAAGGAAAGAACTCTTCTTTCCTTTTCTCTGTTCTTCCTGTTCAATTTCCAATTTGGATGAAAAGTATAATAAATAATGTAGATTAGCAACGAACTCAATGCCTTCCTGAGTAATCTGAAAATTTTGTAGACCATTAACTAACTACGGTAAAAAAAATATATTTATAAAGGTAACTCCCCTTTTTCTTTCATTTTTGAGACAATCTGCTCAAGTGTAAGAGAACAATTTGGTAAAATCCAATCGGAACATTTACCCACTTTTTCTGATGTCATGTAACGTTTACAGGTAGACCATTTTTGTTTTCCAGACTTACAAAATAAATTTTTGTAAGATTCTTCTGCACCTGGAACTTTTAAAAGTGTACCATTAAATAAAGGACATTTAGCTACCTTGGGACATAATTCTTTTTCCATAATAAAACAATTAAAATTTAACTCACTGTAATTAGGTTATTCAAGTTACAATTATTAAAACTTAATTTCAAACTTTTTTAGTATTTATTAAACATAAGCTCAAACAATTATGATAATAGATAACAAAAACTTATTTTAGTCCAATAATTTATCTCCCCGAAATGAACATTATAAATTATCTGAAACAGCCATTTCCAAAAGCAGAATCAAAATGGAGAATCACAATTTTAATTAGCCTTTTTATTGCTATATTCCTTATTGTCTTTCAACCATTTGATATAAATTTATTCGAAAGCAATCAAAAAACATTCATTCTTGCTGGTTATGGAATAATAACTTTTGTTGTGATGGTTATTAACCTTTTTTTGATCGAAGCAATCTTCCCAAGATTCTTTGATGAGAAAAACTGGACTCTCTGGAAAGATTTTGTTTGGTTAATCTGGATAATCTTTATAATAGGACTTGGAAATGCGTTATATACCTATTATATTTTTGGTTTTAAATTTAATTTTCAGTCAATAATTAATTTCCAATTAATCACAATAATAGTTAGCGCATTTCCTGTTACAATTCTAATTATTACAAAACAAAAATACCTTTTAAATAAAAACCTGGGTACAGCCCGTGATTTTAACAAAATTATTGAACACCCCAAAACCCAATTTGCTGGTGATCAAACGATCCATTTTTTTGCCGATAATGAAAAAGATTTTATTGAATTTGGGATTAACGATTTCTTTTTTATTGAATCATCAGGGAATTACATTGAAATAACCATTTTAAAAGATGGGAAGATCATTCGAAAAACATTTAGAAGCACTTTAAAGCGAGCCTTGGAATTCTTTAAAACTACACCAGAAATCATTCAAATCCACAGAGCATTTATTGTAAATTCGGCAAAGATCACTAATGCCAAAGGTAATTCACAGGGCTTAATACTTCATCTTGAAAACTGCGATTACGAAGTACCTGTTTCGAGAAACTATGTTGATATGGTTCGTAATCAGATAAAATAAAATTTATTAATTATCTATTTTAAGAAATTTCTTTTTTTTACCACAAAGTCACTCAAAGTTAACTTCACAAAGGAACACAAAGGACCTGTTAATGATTTTCTTTGTGGTACTTCGTGATATCCTTTGTGATCCTTTGTAGTTAAATTTTTCATTTAATGATTTCTATATTTCTTTGTTTTTCATCACTCAACTTTGTATTTCGTCACACAACTTATTCATTCATCACAAAAGCTTGTCGTATATCCCCAATCTTTGGCAGCACTGTTTTTTCGTCCTATTCTTGCATTGTCAAATCGACAATATGTTTAACCAAAAATTATAAAAATTATGAAAAAAGTATGGTATTTATTAGTAGCAGCAGTATTAATTATTGCAGGTTTTATTTTGAATTACACCTATGCACCCATGTTTAGTGCTGGCGAATTTGCATGTAGTTATTTTGCGGCAGGCGATTTTGCGCTGGGTGTTTTTGCAGCAGGTAAATTTTCGGTAGGTATCTTTTCAATCGGAATTTTTTCTATTGGAATTTTCTCTGTAAGTATATTTAATGTTGCCATTTATTCTGTTGGGATTTTTGTAATTGCATATAAAAAGCGATTACCCAAAATGATGCAAAGCGAAACTGAAGAAAAAGAAGAAACTGTATAATCAATTCTCCTACGAGAATTAAAAATCTCGTGGGATTTTAAAAATCAACTTTAATTTAAAAAAAATGAAAAAAATTATTTTAACATCACTATTATTAATAACTGCGTTTTTAATATCCTCAGCTCAATGGGATGATCGTTTTTACTTTCCTTCAGCAGAATGGAATAACATTGAAAACTTAGATTATGATGAATTATTTTTCAATATTGATTCCGATAGCATAAATGCTATTATTCTAAATCCAGAAATCGAACCTATTGCTAGTATTCTTTTTTACCATGGTGCTGGTGGAAATATTTCAACCTATACTAACTATACAAAATCTCTTGTAAAAGCCGGTTTCCAGGTTTTCATGATTGATTTTAGAGGTTATGGAAAATCAACTGGTACTCCAACCCATAATAATATTGCAAAAGATGCTCAAATCGTATTCGATATAATTAGTAAACGAGACGATTTTAAGCACTTGCCAATTATTGTATATGGTGTATCGATGGGAACACAAATAGCAACAAAAATAGCTAAGGACAATCAGTCAAAGATAGCAGCTCTTATACTTGATGGTACTATAAGTTCATTTACCGATATGGCTTTACTTTCAGTTCCTGAAGAACAGAAGCCGATGGTTGCTCAGTATGTTACATCACCCTATTCGGCAAAAAACGATATAAAAGAAATTAATAATCTACCTAAATTACTTATTCATAGTAAAGATGATATGTCGGTTCCTTTTGAACAAGGTGAATTAGTATTTAATAATGCTCAGGAACCAAGAGAATTATGGATTTATGATGGAGATCATCTTGAATCTGCAAAAAAATACCCTGAAATTCTTATTCAAAAAATTAATACCTTACTGAAATCTACAAAAAAGTAAAAATTTTATGTTCATCTGATTATATGAATGATGAATGATGAATGATCAATCATTAATAGGTACAAAATAATAAAAAAGCACGAATATTTAGTTCGTGCTTTTAACCAGTAATCCCCTAAAATTAATCCATAAAAATCATCCGTTGCGTCTGTATCCCCCCAATTATTTTTAATTCTTTTTCAAGCTTGTCTATGTCAGCAGAAGCTCCGGTTAGTTCAATTATTATTAGTCCGCTTGTACTGCATAAATCACTAACCTCGTGCAAACCTAAACGTGTTTTTATTAAACAACCATATTTTGTTAGAACTGCTTGTACCTTGCCAGCTTCTTTCTGTCTGTCAGTAATTAAAACACCAAGTATTCTAATTTCTTTTGCCATAAATAAAATTTTAGTGTTTAATCAGGTAAGTTACTAAATTTAATTTATAAGTCAAACAACTTCCTTTGATATCTATAACTAAATTTATATAATTCTGTTTTTCTGATATTTATAAAAATAATTTCCTAATTTAATTAAAACAAGACCTTCAATTTAACATAGAGGTTTCTTCCAGGTTCAAAATTAATTGCCCCCCTGTTGGTTGAAAGATGATTACTATATGTTCGATTACCAATGTTTTCTAATCCGCCAAATAATTGAAATTTAAAAGCTTTTGCATTAATCATTATCGAATGAACTGCCATATCGTATCGGGCATATCCTTTAGTTACTTTTTCACCTTCAGCAACTTTATTCTGATCAGCAAAACCTACTGCAATTAAATCGATGCCAGCATATTTAGGTATTTCGTATCGTATTCCTAAACGTCCATTTAGTGGTGGTATCAAAGGCAAACTTTTATCATTTTTGGTATCTTCTCCTCTAACAAAAGACCCAAGCCCAAAAAGTGTAAATGATTTATAAAAACGATATTCAATGTTCATGTCAACTCCGTATAATCTTGCCTGATCAACATTTGAATTTATTAATGCGGGTATGGTATCAATAACACCTGTTGTGAATGAATAAATAAAATCACCCTGAACCTCAACAATCATATCTGATAACCAATTAACAAAACCATTAATTTTTAAATGAAAGTTGGGTTTCCAGATTCGTAATCCTAAATCAACCGAATACCCTTTTTCAGGATCAAGGTTGGGATCGCCTAATCGAACCATATTTCCCAAATCAATATATTTAAAGCTTTCCTCAAGAGATGGTGCCCGGAACGAGCGTCCTGCATTAAGACTTAAATCTACTTCATTGGTCAAAGTATACAGTGCTCCTAAGTTTGCACTCCATGAGGTTTTATATTCTTCATTTTTCTCAAACGTGATTCGTTGATTCGGTGGTGAATCATTTCTAACACCATTAGTAATCAAATAATCAATATCAAAAGCTTGTTCGTTAGCAATGCGAATACCATCGAAACGACCACCAAAATTAAGTTTCAGGTTATTATTCAGCATTATTTGCTCATTTTGAAAATAAATACCTGCTGTTCCAAAACTTGATTCGGGCATTGGTGTTTCTCCTCTTACTAAATTATTTGTTGCAGTAATATCACCACTAGTATTAAGTACATCAACACGAATATACTTTTCGCGACTGGTAAATACATTTCGCTGCCATGCATCAATTCCGGCAATAAAGGTATTATTCGAAGAAAAGTTCCAGTTAGACTGAATCTGAAAACCATTTGTTGTATGTTCGCCAACAGGAGTAGTTAACTCCGGGGTAGTAATTCGGATTGAATCTTTTGCTTGTGTATTCGGCTGCAATTCAACATCACGGGATATAAATTGATAATAATATTTAAAATTTAAAGATTTAAATCTTGTTGAGATATTTTCGATCGCATAATTTGCCGAGAACAACTCACGTTTTGCATCTTTATAAGTTGCTGTTGCGGGACCAGGAAATGCAGATCCACCAGGAATACCTACATCATCTGCATCAAAATACTGATAATTGATTTTTAACGTATGGTTATCAAATAAACTAATTCCAGCAGAAAGAGAAATACTCTCATCCGAAAACTGACTGTTTTGTATTATTCCTTCGGGAGTTTTAATATCATCAGCATCACGCAAAGAACCAGTAAGTCGGACAAACCATCGATTTGACCCAGAATTAAATGTAAGCTTTCTTGTAAATAGTTCGTTTGCTGAACTAAATCCTGAATTAAAACTACCATTAAAATAGGGTGTTGAATTAAAATAACCTTCTTTGGTAATCACATTTACTATTCCGCCCATAGCGCCTGTTCCATAGAGCGATGATGATGCTCCTTTTATTACTTCAATTCGATCTATATCGTCCACATCGAAAAAAGTAAGAGATGCCATAAGATCTGTAGCTGTTTCGATTCTATATCCATCAACCATCATAACAATACGTTGCTCGCCTAATCCACGAATATTTACACCAGTAGACCAAACACCATCGCGACTAACTGCAACCCCTGATTCTTGCTGTAGCACATCTGAAACGGTTACCGAAGATGAATTTTCTATTTGCTTTCGATCAACTATTTCGAGAGGAACAGATACTTCCCTAATCATTTGATCATGACGAACACTGCTTACGATAACCTCGCCTAAGGTTATCATCTCTTTATCTAATTTAATTTCAATTTCCTGATTTGAATTCATTATAACAATGTTTTCAATTCGTGTATAACCCAAGTATGAAGCAAATAAATGATAATTGTCTCCCGCAATTTGTTTTATCTGAAACTCACCATCAAGGTTTGTAATTGAATTATAATGGCTTTTTCCCGAATTATCAAATAACTGAATATGAACTCCGTTTAATCTTTCAGATGTTTGAGAATCAATCACAACACCCTTGAGTTGGTAATTTTGGGAGAAAGCATTTAACGAAATAAAAAGTAAAAATAAAAGTTTAACTGTTTTCATTGTTTTTCTTGTTTTTAAGTACTATCGATTTTACCTGTAATCCTCTTAATCGGCCTAACTGACCGGTTAAAGATCCAATCTCATCGGTTGTACCCTCAAGAACAAGAGAAATAATACTTTGGCCGTTACTTTGGGGTAATCCCTGCCGGCCAATTATAATTGTGGAGTGTTTTGAGATAATTTCGTTCAGAAGATGAACATTTTCTTTACTCTCAACTAAAATAAGCGCGGTTCCAATTCTCTTTTCCATCAGATTTCCTCCGGATTAGATTTCTTCTTTAACCTTGAAACAGAAAAGCGTCCGTTTCTCAGAAAGAGTAAATCAGGTTTACTGTTAATTTGCGAACAAAGATAACGTGTTATTATTGAAATAAAAATATGATATATAACAGATAAAAGTTGAAAGTTGAAAGTTGAAGGTTGAAGGTTGAAGGTTGAAGGTTGAAAGTTGAAGGTTGAAAGTTAAAAGTTGAATGTTGAATGTTGAAGTTATAAGTTTTAAGTTTGATGTTTTAAAAAAACATTAATTTTGCTTCAAAGATATAGAGTATGCGACGATATTTACTGATTATATTTATTGCACTTCTTTCATTAATAGAATGTAATTATAAATCATCGAACAAAAAAATAACCATTGCTACATTAAAAGGGCCATCGGCTATGGGAATGATTAAGATGATTGACAGTTTGGCTAATACAGAAAATGCAACAAGCGAAATACTTATATTTAACGAGCCCATTCAAGTGCGTAAGCTAATGCTTGAGAATAAAGCTGAGTTTGCTATTTTACCTACTACAATGGGAGCTATACTTTATAATAAAGGCCTTAATTATCAAATTGCTGCTGTTCCTGTT
>JAIFLC010000079.1 GCA_020049295.1 Bacteroidota bacterium | reverse complement strand
AAGGCTGCCCACGAAGGTCTCGATACCCGTGGTTATGGAATGTCTTCTGTTCGTTTTATTTGCGGAACACAGGATATTCATCGCGAGTTGGAAAACAAAATGACTGCATTTCTTGGAACTGAAGACACCATACTATTTCCATCTTGCATGGATGCCAATGCAGGTGTTTTCGAAGCTATTTTAACCAGTGAGGATGTAATGATCTCCGATCGCTTAGTTCATGCATCTATTATTGATGGCATGCGTCTTTGCCCTGCACTGCACGATACGTTCAAACATTCCGACATGGAGCATCTTGAAAACAAGCTCCAATTGCATGCAGAAAAACGACTCAAAGTAGTTATTACCGATGGCGTTTACTCCATGGACGGTGATACTGCCAAACTTGACGAAATGGTTGCTCTTTGCGAAAAATACGATGCCATGCTTTTTGTTGATGACTCGCACTCAACAGGATTTATTGGAAAGACAGGTCGTGGAACACACGAGAAATGCGGTGTAATGGGTAAAATTGATATTATAACTACTACCTTTGGTAAAGCGTTGGGTGGAGCATCCGGAGGTTGTGTTTCGGGTCGTAAGGAAATTGTTGATATGTGCAGACAAAAAGCACGACCCTATTTATTCTCAAATACCATTGCTCCTGTTGTAGTTAGTGGGGTATTGCGCGTACTCGATATTTTATCGCAGAGTACCGAAAGACGTGACAAGCTGGAGAAAAACACTATTTTCTGGCGTAAAGGATTAACTGATGCTGGTTTTATTTTAAAAGATGGAGATACTCCCATTGTTCCGGTTATGCTTTTTAATGCCAAATTATCGCAGGATTTTTCGAAAGATCTTTTTGATCTTGGTATCTATGCTGTTGGATTCTTTTTTCCCGTTGTTCCGCAAGGAGCAGCACGCATCAGGACACAGATTTCTGCAGGACACGAAATGCATCATCTTGAAAAAGCACTTGATGCATTCATTAAAGTGGGTAAAAAATACGAAATACTCGGCAAAACAAAACAAGAGATTATTGATAGGTACGGGTGTTAAAATTCCTTTTTTGCATTAAAAAAAAGCTGACAACTAAATAGTCAGCTTTTTTATTTATGCTCATTCCATTTATAAATTTAACTCGTGTGTTGTTTTATTTCTTATTTCTTTGCAGAGTCCAGCATCATTAATCAGAGATTTGCCATAGGAGGGAATCATTTCTTTTAACGTACCTATCCATTCTTTACTTGACATTTTCTCTGGAAAACTTTGTTTTAACACCTCAAGCATTGCCGAAACAGATGTTGAAGCTCCAGGTGAAGCTCCAAGAATTGCCGCAAGGCTTTTATCAGAAGAACTAATAATCTCAGTTCCTAATTTAAGAACACCGCCTTCTTTTTTGTCTTTCTTCATTATCTGAACACGCTGACCAGCGGTATAAAGTTCCCAATCCTCTATTTTTGCTTCAGGAAAATAGATCTGAAGTGTTTTAAAACGACTCTTTCTCGACTGCAACGCTTGATCAATTAAATAGTTAATCAATGATAGATTATGCCATCCTGCTGCTAACATCGGATATATATTATGCAACCTGAAAGACTTTGGTAAATCCCAATGGGATCCTCTTTTTAAGAATTTTCCTGATATTCCGGCATAAGGACCAAACAACAACGATTTTTCACCATCAATAATCCGAAGATCTAAATGTGGCATCGACATGGGTGGAGAACCTTCGGCCGCTTTTCCATATACTTTGGCAAAATGTTCGTTTACAATATCCTTGTTTTTGCATCGGAGAAACATTCCGCTAACCGGAAATCCCCCATAACCCTTACTCTCTAATATTCCTGATTTCTGTAACAAAGGAAAAGCGCCCCCTCCGGCACCAAGAAAAACGAACTTACTGTACACGATTCTGCTTTCCCCTGTCAAGAGGTCTTTTACTATTATCTTCCAGTTGCCGGTTTTGTCTTTTGATAGATCATCTACTCTATGCTTTAGGTATAAATTCACACTTGAACATGATGTAAGATAATTCATCATCCCTTTTGTCAGAATTCCATAATTTACATCAGTTCCTATTTCCATCCAGGTAGCAGCCGTTTTTTCATTCCGACTTCTGTTTTTCATCATAATAGGAACCCACGAAGCTATGTCATCAAAATTCTCAGAATATTTCATATCTTCAAAAAGAGCAAAATTTGTCATTGCCAGATGCCTTCTCCTAAGAAAAGAAATGTTTTTATCTCCCCACACAAAACTCATATGCGGAACTCTATTTATAAAGGAATCATTTTTTGAAAAGTAATTCTGAGTTCTTAGATAGGCCCAAAACTGTTTTGATATCTCAAAATCGGAAGCAATTTCTAATGCTTTATCAATTTTAATGGTACCATCGATTTGCTCCGGAGTATAATTCAATTCACAAAAAGCGGAATGACCTGTTCCTGCATTATTCCATGGATTACTGCTTTCATCTGCTATCTTATCATGTAACTCATAAATAGTTATTGTAGCATCAGGCATTAGTTTTTTAATCATAACACCCAATGTAGTGCTCATAATTCCTGCACCAATTAATACAAAATCATCTGGGTTTTTTTCTCTTTTATCCATAAATAACACAATCGCTTTTTACGATTTTTTAGGTTGTTCCTTTTTATCATTTTGAGGCAGTCATCCGTTTTCTTATTTTTTTTTCACTTAAATTTGCTGCCTGATAAATATAAAACAATAACTACATTTCTTTGTTTAAAATAAAATACGAAATACCATGTACGGAAAATTTAAGGATCATCTGCAAACAGAACTTTCTGCTATAGAAAGTGCAGGATTATATAAAAAAGAGCGAATTATTACCAGTCCACAGAAAGCCGATATAAAAATTAGCACAGGTGCTCAGGTTTTAAACTTTTGTGCAAACAATTACCTTGGATTATCAAACCATCCACGTTTAATAAAAGCAGCCAAAGACGCGCTGGATTCTCATGGTTATGGAATGTCATCGGTTCGATTTATTTGCGGAACTCAAGATTTACATAAAGAACTGGAAAAGCGGATTGCCGATTATTTTGGAACTGAAGATACTATTTTGTACGCTGCTGCTTTTGATGCTAATGGAGGTCTTTTTGAACCCCTATTAACCAGCGAAGATGTTATTATTTCTGATGCTCTAAACCATGCATCCATTATCGATGGTGTTCGCTTATGTAAAGCAAACCGCTTGCGATATGAGACTGCTGATATGGAAGATCTTGAAGATCAGCTAAAAATAGCCCAGATACATCGTTTCAGATTAATTGTTACTGATGGTGTTTTCTCTATGGATGGACATGTGGCTCCATTAGATAAAATCTGCGAATTAGCCGAAAAATATGATGCTATGGTTATGGTTGATGAATGTCACTCAGCAGGAGTTGTTGGAGAGACAGGAAGAGGTGTTACCGAGTTATATAATTTACGAGGAAAAGTAGATATAATTACAGGAACACTTGGAAAAGCTTTTGGCGGCGCCATTGGTGGATTTACAACCGGTCGTAAAGAAATTATTGATTTGTTACGTCAGCGTTCACGACCCTATTTATTCTCAAACTCAATTCCACCGGTAGTAGCTAATGCAGGTATCGAAGTTTTTAAAATGCTTGAAGAATCATCAGCTTTGCATACCAAATTGGTTGAAAACACTAAATATTTTAAAGAAAAGATGCTTTCTGCAGGATTTGATATTAAACCCAGTAATTCGGCAATATTAGCAGTTATGTTATACGATGCCAAACTATCACAAGAGTTTGCTTCAAAACTCTTAGATGAGGGTATTTATGTTATTGGATTTTATTATCCTGTGGTACCAAAAGAAAAAGCAAGAATAAGAGTTCAGATATCGGCAGGACATGAAAGAGAACATCTAGATAAAGCAATTATAGCATTTACAAAGATTGGTAAAGAGTTGGGTGTTATAAAATAAATTATACTCACAAATAAATAAGAAGGATCGGAATTTCCGATCCTTCTTATTTAGAGCTTTTTTAAAATTAAAGGGTAGATATATCAATTGGTTGACTTGTTGTTTTTTTGCTTTCCACCACAATATCTTCAACTACGCCTAAAACCTCCTGAAATACTCCATCGAGAACTGAGGTTACAACTAAATCATAGGTTTTAGGAGCCAAAAATGCCAGGCAATACGAATCTGTTTCATCTACTTTATCGCTTGTTATTGCATTTGGGAATTGGGATGTAGTATCACTTGTAGGCAGATCTGCTTCACTTTCAGTATAAACGCCATCCTCATAGGCGTAAATAATTAAATCTACTCCTTCGGGAATGTTCGTTACGCCACCAACAATTTTTCCTGCTTGATCATCAACAATCAAACGGATTGTAGGTTTTAAAATATAAAAGTCATTCATTCCTTGTTTCATAACTGATTTACGTGCATCAAAATCAGCAGTAATTGCAACTTCTCCATTTGTAGGAACTTTAAATGCGCCTACAGCTTTCCATCCAGATTCTCCTCCACTGGGAACAAATAATGGCTGATCTGGTTGGTCAGTAAAAGTAATATAACAACCCGGATTAGATGGATTTGAACCCCCTCCCATTTCGGGAGCATCAAGGATAAACCGAATCTGATTATATTGTCCTGCCTCAAATTCGATACTTCCCATCATGGCTGATTCGCCATTGGTTAACTCTAAAATATTAAAGGTTTGTGGGCCAACAAATCCTTCAAATGTAACCCAGTCACTACCACTTGTATTGATTTGTATTTCATTAACCTTAATATAAACACCTGTAACGTTTGACATGTCAATGGGTGCATCAGTTATTGAAAGAGCTATAGTTCCTTTGGTTGGATCATTTTCGCAACCTGTAAAAAGAAATATAGCAAATACTGCTACTAAAAGAAATTGAATAAATTTTTTCATGGCTAGGGGTACTTATTTGAAGATCAACCAAAAAAACAATTCGAATTTAAAATATTCTTTATTTTAAATCATATTTTATAGACAACGTAATATTTATAGAGGCATTGTTGGTTTTATTCATGTATGCAGGAATATAATTGTCGCCCGAATAAATATTTTGTAAGCCTAAGTAAGCCCGAAAACCTGTTCCTATTCCAATTTTATTATAAACTGGTATTACATATTCATATCCGAGCATTAGTCCATAATCCAGATTGTTATAAGTATTTAAGATAGAACTGGAGTTTCCATCAATTATCTGATAAGCATTACGTAAGTATCCTAAATACCCACCAAGGATTAATCCATGTTCACCACTTATAAATCTTTTGGATATTTTCGAGTATTTGAATGCTAAAGCAACTTGAGAATAATTGAAATTCAGAGAGCTCGAAACATAATGCCCGTTTATATATTCATTATAATTCTGGTTATTGTTGGTTATAATATCAAGATCTAATTGCATATTAATTCTCTTTGTGATATTTGTCCCAATAAAAAGTCCAACGTTATATCCAAATGAAGCATTTGTTTTGGTTAAATCATTGCTTCCTAAACCATTAATTGTCTTATCATTCAGCATCCAGGTATTTGCAAATTGACCGGTTGCACCAAAATAAATATCTGTAAATGCAATTCGCTCTGTTTTCATTTCAGTACTTATATCTTGCTGATTCATTTCTTTCAACTTATCAATTTGGAAATTATTAGAAATAATAAACCCTGAAATATTCAAAGCTGCTAAATGCCTTTCGTTAGTTCTTAATTCATCTGCCAAAACAAAGTCATTAATCTCTGCTGATGTTAGTTCGTTTTTATTATTAATATTATCACTAGATGATTGCGTTTTGCTTTTGTTATTCTGGTTGCTTACTGCAATTTGATCAATAATGAGAGGATTGACTATTATAGTATCCTTATTTAATACGTTTTGATTTGTTGAGATTAGTTCAAGGTTTTCTCGTCCGTTTTGCAAAATACCAACCCACAATGCTCCTGAAAGGATTAAAATAATAGCGATTGCAGCAGCGGAATAAATGAAAACCTTTGTATTATCTGATTTTTTATCGAGATGATCTTTAATAAAAAACCAGGATTGATCTATATCAAGTTCATCCTGAATAGTATTCCAAACTATTTCGGGAGGATCCTGATCGTTTGACTCAACCTTGTTTTTATACCATTTATTAAAGTCCATATTTAGACACTTAATTTATTTAACATTTCCATTAAAAGTTTTCGTGCCCTGTTAAATTGCGATTTAGACGTACCCTCGGTAATCTCAAGCTTATCGGCAATTTCCCTATGTGTATATCCTTCTAATGCATATAAATTAAAAACAACCCTTGCTCCATCAGGCAATTTAGCAACCTGATTAAGGATATCCTGAGTTTGAAGTTTTTCAATTGCAGATATCTCTTCAACTTCCTTTATTACTTCGTCCTTATCAGAAATATATTTCTGGAGTTTTGTTTTCTGCCGTAAATGGTCAAGTGCTGTATTTATTATTATTCTTCGAATCCAACCCTCCAATGGTCCTTCTGATTTATAATTATGAATGCTTTTAAAAACTTTAATAAAGGATTCCTGGAGTATATCCTGGGCCATATCTCGATCACCAGCATAGCTAAGGCATATACCGTACATTTTCTTTGCATATTTACGATAAAGAATTTCCTGATATAATCTATTATTTTCTTTGCAGCCAATCAGGAGTTCCTCATCGCTGTATAATTCTACATTCATCCCTTATTTATTCAAACACTACATAAATAGCATTGTCTAATCGCGATGCCACCAAATTAAAAATTTCGGTATTTTGTGTATTCGTAATTTTAATTGTTTGTCCTCCATTTTGTTGTGTGGTTTGGGCATTTCTAATCATGCTCATATTAACAAACTGAAACATATTGGGTACATTCATGATAATTTTCGCTTTTAAGGGATTGTCCTTACTTATTACAATTTGATCACTGCCCAGATTATTCTTTGCCCTTACCCTTATCTGCTCCTGAAAGGGATATTCAAATATTACAGGTACTTCATCCATTGGGCCACGCTGAAAACGACCTTCAAAACAGATTGCATTTTCGCTTTCAACGCCCATAGAAAAATTTAGCTCAATACGATTATAAATACCTTGGGGAATATCATATTCAACTTTCTGATTTGCAATTTTTGTATGTAACTCAGCCATTAGTGGAGTCGCAAATCCCGAAGTAAAATAATAATCATCTCCCTGATCTCTTCTTCCATCAAATTCTAATGTTTGCAAAACAAGAGTCCCTTTATCGATGGTAAATGATCCTGCCTTTGCTCCTTCGCTCATTTGTAAAGCATCCATTGAAAATTCAAAACCAATACTAACCGGTTCTGTATATTCCTCTTTTTCGCAGGATGAAAAAAGTATAGTAAAGAAAACCGCTAAGAAAAATAATGATCTTTTCATAATTCTTTTTTATGATATTCAAAATCAAGACGAACTAAACATCAAAATGGTTGTAACGAAAGGTAATAAATTCTTAAAATAATTGCTTGAAATTTTTTTGCGTATATGAATAAAAAAACCTGAGTCAGTCCCCAGGTTTTTCATTAAATCCAACTAATTTAATATTTTAAAACAACCCATGTATTTGTGCATCAATTTTACTAATAACATGGCTTAAATCTTCGCGCACCTCTGTAAAGTTAAGGTTGTCAACGTCAATAATTAGTATTTTACCCAGGTTATACCCTTCAATCCATGCTTCATAACGTTCATTAAGTCTTTTAAGGTAATCCAAACGAATCGAGTTTTCGTATTCGCGGCCTCTTTTTTGTATTTGATTAACCAATGTAGGAACCGAAGCTCTAAGGTAAATCAGTAAATCTGGTGGTTGTATTAAGGTAGTCATGGATTTAAACAATGTAAAATAATTGTCAAAATCGCGGGTCGACATTAAGCCCATAGCATGAAGGTTTGGAGCAAAAATAAAAGCATCTTCATAAATTGTGCGATCCTGAATAACCGTTTTTCCTGATTTGCGGATATTCAAAATCTGTCCTAACCTGCTATTTAAAAAGTAAATCTGTAGATTAAACGACCAGCGTTGCATATCTTCATAAAAATCGTTTAGGTATGGATTTTCATCCACATCCTCATAATGTGCATCCCATTGATAGTGTTTGGATAATAATCCGGTCAGCGTTGTTTTTCCTGAACCAATATTCCCAGCAATGGCAATATGCATCGCTTCTGTTTTAATCGTTTTTGACATATTCTGATCTCTTTATTTACCGTTTCCGTTTTGATTGAAAAGATTTGGTGTATTTTCGAACAATGTAGGATAATCTTCATCAAACTTTTTAAGAATCGACCCAATAATCATTTCGCGCATCATCTTTGATCGGTTTGTTATCTTGTATTTTTTACAATAATGATTTATCGCCTGCATCTCTTTTTCGTTAAACAAGATTGCTCCCCTAAATATTCTTTTCAGCTTAATCGCTTTTTCAACTTTCCTTTTTTTCACTATAAAGTTAATTATTTGTGATTAGTTATTTATGCTATAAATTGAAATTCTATCATTTAATAATAAAAAAACTTTTAAACCCTCTACTTTGCCGTCTACTATTTTTTCGACAGGCAATTTACTGGTCTCTTTTTCATAGGTTTGAGTATTATAAATCCTTAATTCATTATTACTAAAATAAACAATATTTTGCCCAATTACCTGAAAATTCGAACATTCATTCAGTGGATATTTCTTTAAAAACGTTCCATAAATATCAAACTGAAAAATACCTTGTCCAGGAATTCCTAAATATACAAAATCATTTTTTTCGACAATCTGTGCATTTTCTAATTCAGATGAATTGTCAATTAAATCTAATAATAATGAGCTTTTTTGAGCAGTAACCAATGATTTATCAATATAAATTAATTGCCCCAAATCATTTTCATAGATCCAAAATCCTCCACGTGATGATGCACCAACAGCTAAAACATTGAGATATCCCAAATCATTTAAATCAATTGCGCTTCGCAGCTCTGCTAATTGATTATTGAGAAACAAAACCTTATTAAAGTTTTTATAGAATAGTATTAATCGAAATGGATCTGATACATCTGCAGAATATATTTCACCCAGTTGTGTACTCGAATAACTGATTTTTGAATTTTCGAGGAATGAAATTCTGTTAATTGAGTTGTTTCTTAAAGCGTAGACATTGTTTAATTGATCTGTTAAAATAAAGTCGCTTTTTATTGAAATATCCTGAATCCAAACAAAACTATTAGGTTTATTAAAGTTTTCCTGAAAAAACAACAAGAATATATGTAACCAAACCATCAACATAATTACATCACATTTTTTTATTTAGCTCCAAAAGTTCATCAATATACTGCCGGCTATTTGATAATCGTGGAACCTTGTTTTGGCCCCCAATTTTCCCTTTTTCTTTTAGCCACTGATAAAAAAGATTTGGTTTCGCTTTAACAACCTTAAGCTGCTCCAGCGTTATGCTTTTATATCTCTTTGCCTCATAATCTGAGTTAACCTGTTGTAAAGATGTGTCAAGCAGAAGAACAAATTCATCAAAGTTTTTTGGTTCTTGTTCAAATTCAATTAACCATTGATGTGCACCTTTGGTTTCGGTTCCCATAAAAATGGGTGCGGCAGTATAATCTTTTACTAAGGCTCCTGTTTTTTGGCAGGCTATTTTTAATGCATTTTCGGCATTATCAATAATAACTTCTTCACCAAACACATTAATAAAATGTTTCGTACGTCCGCTGATCTTTATTTTATGAGGATACTTTGATGTAAAAATAACCGTGTCACCAATCATATATCTCCATAATCCTGAATTGGTTGAAATTACTATTGCATAGTTTTTATTAAGTTCAACCTCATCGATATGATAAGCCTTTGGATTTTCCTTTTCGAGTTCTTCAAAAGGGATAAATTCAAAGAATATTCCATAATCGAGCATTAAAAGCATATCATCGCGGGTAGGGTAATCCTGAATTGCAAAAAAACCTTCAGAGGCATTATAAGTCTCCATATAATTCATTTTCTCTTTTGGGATTAGCAATTTAAATTGCTCCCTGTATGGCTGAAAGCTCACTCCTCCATGCGTAAATAGTTCGAGATTAGGCCAAATTTCGAGAATATCTTTTGCTCCAGTTTTTTGGAGTATATATTTTAGCAACACCAAGGTCCATGATGGAACACCTGCTATGCTGGTAACATTTTCTTTTATTGTAGCTTCGGTAATTTTACTAAGTTTCTCTTCCCATTCGCTCATTAATGCTATTTCCTGGCTTGGTGTTCTAATAAAATGGGCCCAAAATGGAAGGTTTTCAATTAAAATAGCCGATAAATCACCATAATAAGACTCATTATTAATTTTATTTATCTGATGACTTCCTCCCAGTGTTAATCCTTTTCCGGCAAAAATTTCTGTTTCAGGATAGTTTAGGGTATATATTGCTAATACATCCTTACCTCCACGAAAATGACAGTCCTCAAGAGATTCGCTTGAAACAGGAATAAATTTGCTTTTATCGCTGGTAGTACCTGATGATTTTGCAAACCACTTAATATCAGTTGGCCACAACACATTTTGCTCACCATGCATTAACCTGTCGATATATGGTTTAAGGGTTTCGTAAGTTTGAATTGGAACTCTTTCTTGGTATTCCTTTATATTTCGTATTGACTTAAAATAATGTTTTTTTCCAAATTCTGTCCCTTTGGCTTGATCAATTAATTTAAATAGAACTTCCTGTTGAGCGTCAAATGGAAATTTTTTAAATAAGTCGATTTGGTAAATCCGTTTAAAGTTTATCCAGGTAACTATAGAGTTGATAATTTGCATATCGAGTAATTTATTTCAAAGGAAAATTCCTTTAAAAATAACAAAACCAAATATAAAGAATATTTGGTTTTTATTTCATTACACAAATCAGAATTCGTAAAATTATCTTATTGGATTAAGTTTTTTAAGTCTTTCGCAGGCATCTTCCATAATCTCTTTATTTCGATTAAAACACATCCCTATCATTTTATTATCAACTGAATCGTGATAAAAAACAGATAATGGGAATAAAGCCACCCCAATCTGATCAATCAATCTCCTGGCAAACTCGGTGTCTTTTTCGTCGCTTATTGCTTTATAATCTAGCAATTGATAAAAAGTACCCTTCGAAGGAACAATTTCAAAACGCGAATTCATTAACCGGTCTAAAACAAGGTTCCTGTTTTCTTCATATGGTTTTGCAATTATGGAATAATCAATTTCGGTTCGCAAATAATCTGCTAATGCATATTGCAATGGTGTATTAACAGAATTAATCTGAAACATATTTGATTTACGTATCTGGCTCATCAGTTTTTCTGGTGCCAAACAATATCCAATCTTCCATCCAGGAATATTAAATGTTTTCCCAAACGATGAAATAACAATGCTTCTTTCTGCAAGCTGAGCATTACCAGAAACACTCTGCGGTTTTCTTTTATCAAAAACAATATGTTCAAATGTCTCGTTGCTTATTACCAGAATTTTTGTTCCATTTGTAATTTTTCGTAATTGAGCGATGTCTTCTTCCGAAAGAATTGATCCTGTTGGATTGTGCGGTGTATTTACAATAATTAACTTGGTTCTTGTATTAATTATCTTTTGTACCTCATCCCAATCAATATAATAATCGGGACGTTTTAGCTGAACAAAAACAGGGCGTCCTCCACTATTCACAATTGCGGGAACATAGCTCGAATAGGCAGGCTCAAACAACACGACTTCATCACCTTCGTTTACAAAAGTGCTGATTGCCGTAAACATAGCTTGTGTAGCACCTGCGGTTATAGTAATTTCGTTTATCGGGCTATATTTTACGCCATATAACTCATCCATATTTTCCGAAATTGCTTCTCTTAATTCAAGCAAACCATCAACATGAGCATATTGATTATATCCTTTTCTAAAATATTTTTCTGCAAGTTTTGAAAGTTCTGCAGGACATTGAAAATCCGGCGAAATCTGGGTTAGGTTTAACACATCGCTCTCCTGAAGTAACTCATTAATTACAGTATGTATATCCTTCCCAATATTTAACAACTTTGTTTTAATCATTTCCTTTTATTTCTTTTTCGGAACGCAAAAGTATAAAAATATCCATATTATAAAACTTTAATCATCATTTGTTTGTTCACAAAGAGTGTTTGTAACCCTTACATTACTTTATAATCAAAAATTTAAAATACGAGGACTGAATATACAAATGTCATTCCCTTTTTTGAGAAATAATACTTTATTCGTTCTTTTTTGGCTAACAGGCTGATTTGTGCTATTAAAATAAAGGTCTAATGGACTAATGAAAAACCTCTTTTAATATTGCCAATGATTTGATATTCTTAAGACCTTCTATATGCAGATAATAATAATCAACAATCTTATCTAACAAGGTAATCCGCTGATTATATGATAAACTCACTTCGGCATGTTGATTATCTGAATATTTGAGAATCTGACTTAAAATCTGACTTAGTTCGGGATTTACAAAATAGGAATGAATTGGTTTAATCTCTACAAAATTACCATTCTGCAAATCAAAGTAAGTATCTGTATCAGAATAATTGTTGGTTGGATAAAAACCAAGATATTTTGTGAGTTGCAATAAGAAGTACAAATGATAATTAGGTATCCCTTCCGTTTTTAAATCCAGTAATTGAATGTTATGAAATAAATAATCAAATAATTCAAGGTTTGACTCCTGCTCACGAATTGTCTTGTATAAAATCTCAGCAATAAATAAAGCTATTGAACTTTTTTTCAGATCATGAGGTATTGTGCTAAATACAAATGCATTCCTTATTTCTTTTACGGTCTGCAAATCACGATTGGGTTTAAAGTATACCTCCATATCTAAAAGAAAAAGAGACTGTAAAATAGTAGCCTTAATACTCGATTTTTTGCCTCTAACCCCCTTGATTAAAAACGATTGCCTACCAAATTTTTCAGTATATATTGTAGCTATTACACTTGTTTCGGAGTATTTTATATGATGGAGTACTATTCCTCGAGTTTTCTGGATCATAACAAAATCATTGTCTGGTAAATTTATTCAATCTTTCCATTTAATGTTTAGATTCAGATTTTAAAATTTGCACCTATTCCTCTTTTTAATAAGGTGTAGCTAAAAAGGAGATTTTTAAACGGTTTCTGGTAATGCTTTAACATATTGACTTATTAATTTATTAATTATACCTTTCTTTAAGTAATTGATCATATTAGCATCATTTATTTCCTATTTTAAAACTAAATTTTTTAACTATGAAGAAAACAACAACTTTAGTCGGTTCTTTTGGTGCCCTTTTTATTGCACTTGGAATTGCTTTTAAGATGTTTCACTGGCCTGGAGCGGGTGTTATAATTACCATAGGAGCGTCTGTATTAGCCATTTATTCTTTACTCTTGATGAATGATAAAATTCAAAATGCTGATTCTGGATTAGCAAAAGCCTTTGTAGTTTTCTTTGGGCTTATGGGTATTTTTCTTCCGATTGGTTTTTTGTTTAAAATGATGCATTGGCCTGGAGCAGGAGCAATTATTGTATGCTTTTTCGTTGCCTGGCTTTGTTTATTAGCAGTTTGTTTATCAAAAGTAATGTCAGAAAAAGAGCTAAACCAGCGACAAACATACATGAATTATTTTATCTGGTTGCTTGCAGGTATTTTAATGCTAAGCTATCCTGTAATCTATGGATTTTTTAATTAGTGGAAACAATAATTGATTCATTGAATGTTGCATACTTGTTGTCAGCCATATCAGTTTAGTCGTATTTAATGGCTT
>JAIFLC010000086.1 GCA_020049295.1 Bacteroidota bacterium | reverse complement strand
AGGAGAACACAAAAATAAGGCTTTCGTTTTTGATGTAATTGCTTTCTTTAGCTGATCAGGTGTAATCTTAAAATCATTGTCAATGCTTGTAGGTACAATAATATTCACACCTTCGGCCAATTTAACCATTTCAATGTAGCTAACCCAGTATGGAGCAGGAACAATTACCTCATCTCCCTTATTAATCAACGAAAGAATAACATTTGCCAAAGAGTGTTTTGCTCCACAGGATACAACTATCTGATCAGTAGCATAATCAAGATTATTTTCCCTTTTTAGCTTTGCCGATATTGCTTTAAGCAATTCGGGATATCCTGGTACAGGCGAATAATGCGAATAGTTATCATTTATCGCTTTTATAGCTGCATCCTTAATATGCTGTGGTGTATTAAAATCGGGTTCACCAACACTAAGATTAATTATATCAATCCCTTTGCATTGAAGTTCGCGGCTTTTTCTGCTCATTTCTAATGTCTGGGAAACAGCTAAACTATTTACACGTTCTGATACATTTTCCATAATCATTTAAATTATAAAGGTTAATGCTAAGCATCAACCAATATGTTATAAAATTTATTAAATTTGATCTGATAAATTGTTACTTTAAAAGCAAAGAACAAATATAAAACATTTTAAAAGAATAAATTGTGTTATATAACAACCTGATCTTTTTTTATAATATATTATATTTCAATTACTTATATCGATATTATTTATGACAACAGAAATTTTAGAAATCCTAAAATATATTTTACCAGCTCTGATTGTTTTTTTCGCTGTTTGGTTCGTATTGCATTCCATGATAAAAAACGAGCAAAAACGAAATCATATCGAATCGCTTGCGCGTAATCAGAGGATTACAACACCAATAAGATTGCAGGCCTACGAAAGAATGACGATATTGTTGGAACGTATTTCGCCTGAAGCTCTCATTATGAGAGTAAATAATCCTTCACTTACTGCAAATCAATTTCAGAGTGAATTACTAAATACTATTCGAATGGAGTTCGAGCATAATGTAGCTCAGCAGGTTTATATCTCGAATCAGGCTTGGGAACTTATAAAAAATGCAAAGACCAGCGTTATTCAATTAATAAATTCAACAGCCATTAAAGTAAAGCCAGATTCTCAATCAATTATCCTTAGTCGGATGATCCTTGAGGAACTTATGGAGCAAGAGAAATCACCCGTTAACATTGCGCTTGAGTATTTGAAAACAGAAATTAGGCAATTTTTTTAGATTAATCTTTAGATATCCAATTTATCTTTTAATCAGATAAAAATAGATTCCTGTAGTAAGCATAAAACTTCGGTTATACACATTTTCGGGTTTGTCAACATCGTAAAAGTAGTTATTCAGCTCTGGATCGTTAAAATTATAACGATGATCAGCAGTTTTATTATCAATATTATATAATCCCTGACAATATCTGAGGTCGAGAAAGATATCTGCACTTCGGTTAAATCTACCCTGTGCACCAAAACCAGCTATAAATCCAAAATCAAAAGCAGAAAGATTATTTTTAATATTTTCATTTATTTCTTTCGAGATTTCATATATCTCAAACTGTCCTTTTGTATTTGCAGATAACAAGTACGATGCATATCCTCCACCATAAATATATATCTGTGGATCTTTTAAAAATGCATATTTAATAAAAATAGGTACAGCAACATAATTCAGGTTTGTTTGAATTTCATAACTATTAAACTTCCCTCCTTTTTTCTCATAATTAGCCTCGGCATTAACTGAAAACCGCGGTGAAAAAAACAAGGCTCCTGTAATACCTAATTGAGGTGAAAGAAGTTTACCATGAGTATCCATGGCATCATCACCATGCAATGATGATAAATGAAATCCCCCTTTTAACCCATATGTTGGTGAACTATAAG
Source organism: Bacteroidota bacterium (assembly GCA_020049295.1). Taxonomy (GTDB): domain Bacteria; phylum Bacteroidota; class Bacteroidia; order Bacteroidales; family UBA12077; genus UBA12077. The sequence goes on along the minus strand of JAIFLC010000086.1, from coordinate 7,041 downwards.
GATTCTGTGCCTTACAAATAAATGAAAGTACTATAAATAGTATACAAAAAACAAATCTCACGCTTTATCATTTTAAATAATAGTCTAAAATACAAAAAATATTGTATAAAAAATGCCTGTCAACTAAATGACAGGCAATATAACCTCAAATTGTCTTGTAACTATTTAATTAAATCTACACTTCGTTTAACAAATTTTGTCAAGTCTTCACCTTTAAGCATATTGTTTGCAAGTAGAGCTAAATCAATAAGTTGCTTAACCAGTTTATTTTCCTTTCCATAATTTGCCAAAAGTTCTGATTTTTGTTTTTGAACCTCATCTATTTTCTTTTCAACATCAGATAATTTGTCTTTTTCGACCTGGTTAATTTCTTCCTCCTTTTTATCTTTTTGCTGCTTTTTCAATTCATCTCTTTCATTTTCGATAGGTTTTATCTCATCAATTAATTTGGTGAGTTTTGCACCAATCTTTTTCTCCTTTTGCTCAATAATCTTCTCTAAGAGTTTATGATTTGAATTTAAAACAAGATTATAACTATCAGGAATATTACCATAGAAATTCATACCACCACTCATCGCAGCCATATCTTTCATTCGGCGCATAAACTCTGATTGAGTAATGATCACAGGATCTTCTGTTTCTTTCATGTTTTCAAACTGCACAGTAAACGATCCGAACGAAGGTAACTGACTTTCGAACATTTTTGATAATTGACTCTTTTCTTCTTCTGATAAATGTGATTCTGTCACATCTTCTTTCTTAATCAACTTATCCACAACATCAGAATCAACACGCATAAACCGGGTGTCTTTTAGTTTCTGTTCCAGTTGATTAATAAAATGTGTATCGAGCTGGCCATCCATTAGCAAAACATCATAACCCTTAGCCTTTGCATTTTCAATAAATGTATACTGCTTCTCTTTATCGGTTGAATATAAATAAACAAGTGTTTTATTTTTGTCAGTTTGATTATCTTTTATAAGTTTTTCGTATTCATCAAGAGTAAAATACTTACTATCGGTAGTTTTTAATAATACAAAATCTTTAGCTTTCTCATAAAATTTCTCTTCAGTAAGCATTCCGTACTCAATAAAAATCTTCAAATCATCCCATTTCTGTTCAAATTGAACACGATCGTTTTTAAATATTTCCTCTAATCTATCACCAACTTTCTTAGTAATATGATTTGATATTTTTTTAACATTCGAATCGCTTTGTAAATAACTTCTGGAAACATTTAAAGGAATATCAGGAGAATCAAGAACACCGTGTAATAGAGTTAAAAACTCCGGAACAATTCCTTCAACGGAATCTGTTACAAAAACCTGATTAGCATATAGTTGAATTTTATTTTTTTGTACTTCAATGTTATTCTTAATTTTCGGAAAATAAAGTATCCCAGTTAAATTAAATGGATAATCGACATTCAAATGTATATGAAATAAAGGTTCTTCTTTAAATGGATACAATTTATCATAGAACTTTCGATAATCTTCATCTTTTAATTCAGTTGGCTTTTGTGTCCATAACGGATTTGTATCATTAATAATATGATCCTTTTCTGTTTCTACTTCCTTACCATCCTTCCAATCTTTTTCCTTACCAAAAGCTATCTCGATGGGCAAAAAACGACAATACTTATTCAACAATTCTTTTATTCTGCTTTCCTCAGCAAATTCCTTCGATTCATCATCGATATGTAATATAATATCTGTTCCGCGTTCTTTCTTTTTACCTTCTTCAGTTTTATACTCTGGACTTCCGTCGCATGACCATTTCACTGGTTTCGCACCCTCCTGATATGATAAAGTAATGATTTCAACTTTTTTAGAAACCATAAAAGAAGAATAGAATCCCAGACCAAATTTACCGATGATTGTCGTTTGATCTTTAAATTTGGTTAAGAATTCACCAGCACTTGAAAAAGCAATTTGATTAATATACTTATCTACTTCCTCTTCAGTCATACCAATTCCTCTATCACTAACAGTAAGCGTTTTCTTTTTGGTGTCAAAGCTTACACGAATTGTCAAATCGCCCAAATCTCCTTTTACTTCTCCTAGTGATGATAATTTCTTAAGTTTCTGGGTTGCATCAATCGCGTTTGAAATTAACTCGCGTAAGAATATTTCGTGATCGGAGTATAAAAATTTCTTAATTATCGGAAAGATATTCTCTGTTGTTACACCTATTTTACCTGTTTGCATTTTCTTATATTTTTTGAGTTAAACAATATATTCAGGATGCAATAGGTTCAAAGTGTATGCCATTAAGATTAAACTGACAAATAGGCATACCAATTAATAAATTGTTCCTTTTTTCAAGAATTTTTTTCAGTTTTAGGAAAATCAACTGATTTTAAATTACAAACCACTCGGGAAATAAAAAATATAAAACAGTAATTAAAACAATGGTAATTGCTATAAAAATGATAAAAAGTTCAGTTATTAGTATACTCGATTGCTTTTTAAGTACAAAGTTTTTCTGACTAATGATCCCTTTTATGTTATTTTCAAGCCTTAGAGTAAAGTTTTCGTTTTTTTTGATTGCGGTATAAACACCATGATGGAATGCCAGTGAGACAGTATCAATATCATCACTATCAGAATATATAATTACCTCTGTATTTGGGTTTTTAGATTTGATTTTTTTCAAAACGTCAATCACCTCAATCGAATTACCTCCTTCATCAATCTCAAGGTGATTCGATATAAAAACAATGTTTACTAACTTTTTTGAAGGTTTTATATTTGTAAAATCAATTAAAAAATCTATGCTACGCGAATATATTTGAACATTGAAACTATTTAATTCATCAGATTTTGATATTACCTCACTGATTGAACTATCGTCATTATCAATAAAATAAATATAAACATTATCTTTTCTTATTCTTTTTTTCATTGCAAAACAAAACTTTACTTAAATATAATCGATCTTTCAGAATAAGTCAAGAGATAAAACAACGAGATTACAAATCTGATAATTCAGAGTTACCTTTCTATTTACTGTTTCTTAAGTCAATATCGGGATATAAAACCAACATTCCCTTTTCAAATTTGTATCCATCATAAGAAAAATCAGGGCCATAGAACTCATAAACACCTGTTAAACTTGGCTTTGAAGGTGAAAGATGATCAAATACAATCATTTTCAACTTCTCGTCATACGTTAATGTCATATTAGCTCTGGCATTGTATTCAAAAAAAATCCGTGTATTGTTAGGTTGATTCTTAAATATTTTTGCTCCAAATACGGGAAAATTATTTTTATCGAATTGAAGCACATCGATTATTTTCTTTTTGGTGAGCATATCATTTAAATCTGAGGAAAGCAATATATAATAGGTATTCCCCTTATGTTTTATTTCAACAATTTTATATAATAACGACCCAAACCAATTTTTGTTAGATAATATTAGGTACTCAGGATTTTTTAAATCAACCGAATTATCATATAATTCATACCTGATATACTGTTTTTCTTTTTTATCGTAATAATGTATAAATCCAAAGTATTTATGAGTTCCATCGTTTAATGGAATATTCCAGGTATAAAATCGTAACCGATTGTTTTTTGATTTAGTCAAACCCAAATTTGCTACTGAATCTATTGGAGTATTAAAAGACTCGCATACCGATAAAGAATTGCGAATAATTCGCAATATATTTTTGTTTAAGGTGATTTTATTACTATCAAACTTTTCCACTGCAATTGATTTAAAATAAAAATGCAGACTATCTCTAACAATAGGTAAATTATAATCCTGGGAAAACAAAGAAGTTGAACCAAATAAAACCAGGGCAAAGAAAATTAATGTTTCTTTTATGTGTTTCTTATATAACTTAAACTTTCTCATTCCACTAGCAGGCATTTTTACTTTTTACAATAACGTACAAGAACATAATAAATTTTACTCAATAAACGCTTCATCAATCGATTCATTCAAAATTTGACATGCTTTAATTATCTGATCATTTGTAATAATTAATGGTGGTGCTATGCGGAATGCGTTATCACAAAAAAGAAACCAGTCAGTTACCAACCCTTTTTTAACAGCAATGTCAATAACCCTTTTAACTCTTTGAAAGTGATCAAGTTCGACAGCCATAAACAAACCTTCTCCCCGAATCTCTTTAATATGTTTATTTTTAAGATTCGCTCTGAAAAGATCTCCCTTTTGTTTTACTCCTTTTATTAGGTTTTCCCTTTGAATAATTTCGAGTGTAGCTATGGCAGCTGCGCAAGAAACCGGATGACCGCCAAAAGTAGTAATATGACCTAATACTGGATTTGATTTTAAACTACCCATCATTTCTTTCGAAGCAATAAAGGCACCAATTGGCATACCACCTCCCATACCTTTTGCTATGGTTATTATATCGGGTATCACATTATATTTCATAAATGCAAATAACTCTCCGGTTCTACCAAATCCAGTCTGAATCTCATCAAATATTAAAAGAGTTCCAGTCTTTGTGCATTTTTCGCGTAGTTTAGATAAATAGCTTTTATCTGGCAATCTTATTCCAGCTTCACCCTGAATGGGTTCAATTAAAACACAAGCAGTATTAGAATTAATCAATTCAATATCAAATTCGTTATTAAACTCAACAAATCTAATTCCGGGAAGCAACGGGCGAAACGAATTTTTAAATTCCTCATTACCCATTACACTTAATGCACCATGCGTGCTTCCATGATAAGCATTTTTACACGCAATTATTTCGCTTCGACCAGTATATCTTTTTGCAAGTTTTAATGCTCCTTCAATTGCTTCGCTCCCCGAGTTTACAAGATAAACAGACTGCAAATTATTGGGTAATAGATTAGAAATCAGTTCGGCATATTTAACCTGTGGTGCCTGAATATATTCTCCATAAACCATTAGGTGCATATACTTATCAACCTGATTTTTAATTGCATTTACCACATCAGGATGCCTGTGACCAACATTACTTACTGAAACACCAGAAATAAGGTCAATGTATGATTTACCATTAGAATCATACATATAAATACCTTCAGCTTTATCTATTTCAAGTTGTAAAGGTGCATCAGATGTCTGGGCCAAATGCTGCAAAAATAATTGTCGGTTTGATATCATGTCATTAGAAATAAAAAAATTGGGAATTACCCCAATTTAAAAAAAACATAAAAATAAAATTTTATTTTTCCATCAGATTAATATCTTTCATAAATTTATCTTTATATGCCTTACCTATTGGAATACTTTTTAGTCCCTCGTTACACTTAATAATTACTGAATTATCCTCGATTCGATCTATCCTTCCTGCATTTATTATAAAAGACCTATGTATACGCTTAAAAATGTCATTTGGGAGCTGGTTTTCTATAGATTTCATTGTAAAATGAATCGTAAACTTTTCATTAAAAACAGCAATAATCACATAATTTTCGAGAGCTTCAACCCATAAAATATCTTCAAATTTAAGCCTTACAAGAGCTGAAGCTTTTTTGACATATATCTCACCCGACTTCTTCCTAACTTTTGTTTCATGTATTTGTTTTGCCTTTGAGACTGCTTTAAAAAACCGGCTATAATTTACTGGTTTAAGCAAATAATCGGTAACATCATAATCAAAAGCACTTATTGCATATTTCTCTTTTGATGAAACAATAATTACCTGGGGTAAATTATTTAGTGTGTTTAAAAAAGCAATACCGTCCATTTCGGGCATTTCTATATCTAAAAAAATCAGATCAATTTCATCATTAAATATTTCTGATTTTTTAATTGCATCTATAGCGTTTTCAAATGAATATTTTAAACTGAGGAATTCTGTTCGGCTAACAAACTCTTCTACCACTCTTCTTGACAAAACATCATCGTCAATAATTATGCAATTCATCATTCTTTTATAAAAGTGTATTTAAATTAGTAAGAATAAAACAAAATTTTATTTAAAAAATAATTTTAATAGATAAATATACGAAAAAGAATGACAAATGGTTTATTTTCTGTGATAAAACTTTTTTATGAGTAGATCTGGTTTTCGAAGAGTTTGTTTTAACCAGACTAATAATATTTCATCTTTTTCATTCTCGCTTAATTGCCAATTAATTTCTGATAAATGGAGTTTACGTGTTAATTCATATAAAATAATTGCTGCAGAAACTGAAATATTAAAGCTTTCAGTAAATCCGAACATTGGAATCTTCAGGTATTCATCAGCTTGATTAATGATATCATCGGACAATCCAGTAAGTTCCGTTCCAAAAAATAAGGCTACCTTTCCTTTTGAAAGGTCAAACCTTTCTAATTCAGTGCAGTCATTTTTCGGCACAGTAGCAACAATCCGATAACCATCGGCTCTAAGTTTCTGAACTGCTTTTTGAGAATTATTGTGATGTGAATTAAATTTATTAAGTGTAAGCCATTTTGAAGAACCTAGAGTAACATCCGGGTTAATCTGAAAGATATGTTTTTTTTCAATGATATGAATATCTTGAATACCAAAACAATCAGATGTGCGGAGAACTGCGCTTGCATTTTGAGATTGGTAAATATCTTCTAGAACAACGGTTATATAACGAGTTCTGTAATCTAAGACATTCTGAAAATTTTGAAATCTTTCTTCGAATACAAATTTTTTTAAAAAATCTATCAGCTCTTTACTCATAGAATCAACAGATATATAAAAAAAGGGAGTACATTATAAATGATACTCCCTACTTAACTTAAAAGTATTTTTTAGTTAACTGAACCAGCTAAATCGCTACCAGCTTTAAACTTAACAACTTTTTTAGCTTTAATAGTGATTGGTTTACCAGTTTGTGGGTTTCTTCCAGTTCTTGCATTTCTTTTAGCTACTGAGAATGATCCGAAACCAACTAAAGCTACACGGTTACCTTTTTTCAAAGATGTAGTTGTGCTTTTAATAAAAGCGTCTAGAGCTTTTTTAGCATCTGCTTTTGTTAATTTTGCGTCTTTTGCAATTGCATCAATTAATTCTGCTTTGTTCATAATAAAAAATTTTTAGGGTTAGTAAATATTATTTTCTTACATACATACAAATA